>CAZWJB010000217.1:0-2907 GCA_964634485.1 uncultured Thiohalobacter sp.
CCGGATTCCTGCAGTAACTGATCCAGCGCCTGCTCGATATCGACTCCATCACGGTAGGCGCGCGGGCTGACCAGCGCTACAAAGGCGTTACTCACCGCGAGTATTCTGGCGGTGAGCAGTATCTGGTCACCACTCAGGCCGTGCGGATAACCGCTGCCGTCCAGATGCTCCTGTTTCTGCTCAATGGTATCGAGCACCGGTCCGTCGAAGTCCAGATCGGCCAGCAACTCGGTGCCAAAGCGGACATGGCGCTGTAACAACGCCTGTTCGGCCTCGCCAAGCGCTTCGGTTTTGGTGAGGATTTCTTTGGGGACAAAAATCTTGCCCAGGTTGGCCAGACTGGCCGCCAGGTCGAGCGTGCGGCTGTCCTGTTCGCCGAGTTCCAGTTCGCGGCCGATGGCGTTGGCGACTTCGACCATGCGCGACGAATGGTTGGCCGAATGCGGATCGTGCAGATCGACGACGTGCATCAGTGCGCCGACCAGTTTGCGCAGCAAGGTCGCGTGTTGCTGTTGCACGCGCTGGAATTCAGTGACGTCCTGCATGACCAGCAGGATGGCATTGTCGCGTTCGCCGACCTGCGCGACCGGAACCAGCGAGCACTGCAGGGTGCGTGCTTTGTCGCCTATGGTCATCGTGCGGGTGCAGTGGTGAGCCATGCCGTCCTGTTGCAACTGCTTGATGGCATCAGCCAGTGGTTGTGCATTGGCCGGACCGATGACCCCGGCCAGCGAATTACCCGTCAGTTCGCCTTCCTGCGTGCCGGTGATGGTGGCCAGACGTGTGTTGGCGAACAGCACACGCTGTTGCTTGTCCAGCAGTACAACATAGGCTTCCGCGTTGTCGGTTACCGCGTGCAGCAGCTCCGTCTGTTTTTGTAACGCCAGTGTTTTGCTGCGCAACTCGGCAGCGTCGTGCATGGCGCGTACGCTGCTGCCGTGGCGCCAGGCGGCCACCAGGGTGGCGGCGACAAAAAACAGCAGCAGCGAGAACGCGGTGATCAGAAACTGCCGGTGCCGGTTGGATTCCTGCAGTGCCTGGACTGCATCGACCTCCTGTACCAGTATCCACGGCACCGAACGCAGTGCGCGGCTGGTGGCGAGAACTTTGATGCCCTGGTAGCTGTGGAATTCGCCAAACGAGCCGGGTCGTTTGACCGCCGCTGCGGCGGCAAGATCACTGCGCTCCAGCGGCAGCGACTTGCGCGTCGGGGTTCCACCGCCGCGGGTCGGCGACAGGTAGACGACCTGGTTGTCTTCTTCCCGTACCAGCAGGGTATCGTCACTGCCGGTCATGGGTACGCCACTGGTCAGCAGAGGATAGAGTGTTTGTTCGGCACTGTGGACACCAAACACGACGCCGCCATATGCCCAGTTATCCTGTGCCCCCAGCACCACCGGGACCGGTACCGCGATACCCAGTAAAACGCGTTCGTGCGAATCCAGCACCAGTTTACTGAAAGCCGGTTTGCCGCTGGCCAGGGCGGCCTCGATAGCGGCCTGGAATGCGTTGCCTGTTTCCGGCATACCGGCGGTTGCCACCACCAGGCGCTGCTTTGCATCCAGCAGGGCCAGGCCCGTACCCAGATGCTGTGGCAGGTTGGCGGGTATTTTCTGCTGTTCCTGTGCCGGAGTGAATCCGTAGCGTGTCGCGCCGGCCAGCAGCAGGTTGCGCAGGTAACTCAGCTGGGCTGGTTCAACGACCGGGTCTGTATTTTTATCGCCCTGTTGCGTCAGTTTCCAGAGATAAAGCTGTAACGAGGCGTTATTAGCCAGCTCACCCAGCGCCCCGGTCTGCTCGTTCAGCCAGCTTTCAATGGCCGTTACGCGGGTCTCGGCGACCAGCCCGAGGCGGATGGACCAGTCATCCAGATCGCGTTGTCGTTCCTTCTGCACATAGGCATTGATCAGGAAGGCGCCGGCTGCCAGCAGGACAGCCAGTGCCGCCAGTCCGGCGCGAATCGGTTTGCTCATGGGTTCGGGTGACATGCAGCGTCTGACTATTCCGGCAGGTGAATCCACCAGTGCTGTTCGTTAATCGAGTATACAGGTGCATAGTGGACGATATCCTGATGCGAGACCACTTCCTGGATCTGGTTATCCAGGATCATGATATCGTTCTGTGCCGTTACTGCCAGCACCGCGTGCGGAACGCGCAAGTTGGTATCCTGCAGCACCACGATACGCATGTCCTCAACCGGGTAGCCCAGCCAGCGCAGCGAAAACAGTTTGGTGATGGCGTAGTCCTCACAATCGCCGTTGTTATACAAAAACTCGCGTGGCACCGCCCAGTAGTCTTCAAGGCCGTAATTGTCGATATCGAGGACATAGTCCCTGCTGTTGGCGTAACGGTTTACCGCCTCCAGCTGCTCAGTACCGGGCAGGTCGCGCAGGCTATCGAGGAAGGTTAGCCAGTTTCTCAGGTGACAGCGGTTGAGCCTGTTTTCCGAGCAGTCGCCCTCCGGTAAATCAATTCGCAAATGCCGCTCAAGCGCTTGAATCCACTGGCCAAATACCTGGATATCCGGCTGCTCGGCCTGCTGGTAGCCGAACAGTCCGGCAGGGAACGCAGAGGTGCTGGCAGGTAACAGTAAAAGAGGGCAGGCAAGGGCAAAAAGCAGGTATGTTGAGCAAGTCTTCAATTGTGTTTGTTTGTCCAGTCTTTTAGTATGCGGTCAGCCGGGAAGCACAAAAAGCGTACATAAAAATCAAAGTGGCATAAAACTAACCGGGGATGAGTAATGATTCAAGTAAAAACAAGGGCAAGGCTCTGGGTCGCTGCCCTGCTGTGGACAGGGCTGCTCGCCGTGACAACGGCAGTGAAGGCTGCTGAAGAAAATCCTGAAAGCGAATCGCTGTTCGACGAAGGTATGGAGGCGCTGGAAGACGGCAAGCTGAAGTCGGCGAT
>CAZWJB010000218.1:0-2904 GCA_964634485.1 uncultured Thiohalobacter sp.
TTTGAAGGTTCTGCAATCAGGCGAAACCCCACCACGGCATAGGCTACCCCGGGCTTGTCCGCTGAGCGGTACGCCGCTCTTACCAGGTGCACCGGGCAGTGGTAAGAACCACCACGGCGGGTCTTCTTGTCGCCCCGCTCCGGTCCCTGCGGATTGACTGTTTTCGAACTGGCATACTGATCCGCTGCATACCAGTCCTGAAGCCACTCCCACACATTGCCATACAGGTCGTGTATACCCCAGGGATTCGCTGTCCGGGTAGCCACGGGATGGAGTTCATCGCCTGAACTGTCGATATACCAGGCATAGTCACCCAGCTGTTTGACACTGACCGGGCGTAGCCCCTGATTTCCCGCACGCGCCGCATATTCCCACTCGGCTTCGGTAGGAAGGCGATAGCTGGCCCCGGGATCACGCTTATTAAGTGCTTCGATAAATTCCTGCACATCAAACCAGCTGACGGATACCACCGGCAGCAGCCGCCAGTCTTTACGCCGCCACTCTGATTCCGGACCGGGACGTGTCGCCATCAGTTCGACCCATTGCTCACGCGTGACCTCCGTCCTGCCCATATAAAACCCCTCGGAAAACACGACGCGGTGTGCGGGGGTTTCATCCCGTACCGCAGCCTCATTACCATCCGGCAGTTCAAGGACCACAGCATCCAGATCCTGACTGCCCATGATGAATTCGCCTGCCGGCACCTTCACGAAGGACATACCCAGCGCGTTGTTGTAGAGCTCCGCGGCCTGTATCTGGAAAACAAGGGAACCCAATATCAACAGGAAAACCTTTTTCATCGCGTCGCGCTCCAGCAGTGTGGTGAAAGAATATCGGGCACCTGAGTATGACCAGGCAGCGCTGTCTCCGTTCCCCGACGGTACCTGTGTTGATTTGTCGCCTATCAGCTACACCAACTTCCTGTTCTTTTTAATTACTTAGTGAAAGCAAGCCCCTGCCTGTCGTGATCTGGTGACAGTCAGGGCCGTATACAAACCTCGAAATATTATCAACATCTTCATATATAACCATGTTTTATGTTTATTTAATAATAAATATCCATGGATGGCACGCACATTGCTCAGGCATATGCCGAGTTTAATCAACAATGAGGAGATAAAAAGCATGAAAAAACTACTGATAGTGGCCGCAGTTGCCATGGCAACCCCGTTCGCTCACGCCGAAGCCCCGGCAGACGCCGCGGTTGAAACCACACAGGCTTCGTTCACACAGATCGACGCTGACCAGGATGGCATGATTTCCAAGCAGGAAGCCAGCTCATTCTCTTCTGTCGAGCTCATGTTTGACGGCGCCGACGCCAACAAGGACGGTGCACTGGACAGCACAGAATTCGAACAGGCCAAGCCTGCCGAAGCTGCTGCCAAGTAAGATCCGCCGGAAACGGGTCTGGTCCGCTCAGCCGGGCCAGATCCAGCTCCTGATACAGGAAGCACACCCTTCAGTTTGACTCCCCTCCACCTAACCAGAACACCATATTCTTTTCCAGGAATTCCGAGTACGGCATGTAGTGTGATCCATCGCAGGAGAAGGTCAGGCTGATCAGGCCGTTGAAAATATTGATCGAGGCCACGCGCAGGTAAATTGTGTCATCGGCAAAGCGCAGCGCCTTCAACCCCTGCAATACAGCGCCTATACGGTCCGCCGGTATCTCGGCATCGGCAGGATAGGGACGTCGCGGGTAGGCCAGACAGATATCAGGGTCTGACAACGCATCACTTTGCAGAATACGGTACCGGTACGGATCATCCACCACCCACACCGTCGCCCGGCTGCTGGAAAAATGCAGCACACCCTGAAACATCCCCCGCTCTACAATCAGTTCTTCGAGAATCGACATAACCTGGTCGATATTCCGGTCCAGCGCGCTTTCCACCCGCGTCTGCTGAAACACCGTACCGCGAATAGCCGGGTCACCCTTGATCTGGTGCCACTCGCCGCTCTCTACATACAGGTCACCGGAGGTGGGCAGATCCCGCAGGTCGAGATCAACGCCAAGATAGCCGACGGGTTCACCATTCCGGTACAACGTCTGCAGCGTGGTTATCGAGGGACGGTGCGCGGAGAGACTGATATAGGCCTCTGACAGCACGAAATCCTGATCCGGGCTGGCTTCCTTCATGTAGGGCCGCGACGAACGGTCACGCCCGAAGTGTTCAGGTACGCGACCGTCACGACCGACATTATCCGAAAGCTGGATTGCGTGGGTATCCACCACATACAGGTAGGTGCAGTACGGTATGCTGTCAAACCCCGCCAGCAGGGTTGCTGTGAGCGCTTCCCGGTCCGGCCAGGCCTTCTGGCACTTGCCCGCCAGCTGACGCACCGGGTTCAGCAACAGCTCGAATACCGACGCCCTTTGCTCGCGGATGCTGTCTTTCCAGGATGTAAGCACGCAACGCCTCTCGCATATAAAAGAGCTTCATTATATTCGAAGTCTGCAGTTTAATCCTGCTGCATGACGGTATTGTGACCCGCCTGGACTTCGTTCAGGCGCGGCATCAGCTCAACGATATTGCACGGCCGCGTGCGGTGATCCAGCTGGTGCTGGATCAGCTTGTCCCACGCGGTACGGCAGGCCCCGCTGGAACCCGGCACACAGAAAATGAAAGTTGCATTGGCAACACCACTCAGCGCCCGCGACTGTATGGTGGAGGTCTGTATCTCTTCGAAGGAGATCATGCGAAAAATCTCCCCGAAGCCTTGCAGTTCCTTGTCCAGCAATACCTTGATGGCTTCCGGCGTACCATCGCGCCCGGTCACACCGGTGCCCCCGGTGGTGATGACAACCTGTACCCCGGGGTCCGCAATCCAGCGCGAGACAATCGCCCGGATCGCGTAAATATCATCTGTCACAATGGCTTTCTCCGCCAGCCGGTGACCGGC
>CAZWJB010000219.1:0-2892 GCA_964634485.1 uncultured Thiohalobacter sp.
TGATATCGTCACCATCGACAACCATCAAAACCTGATCCAGATCCACACTCTCGCCTTCGGCGACATCCAGCTTCTCGACACGAAGCTTATCGCCCTGGCTTACGCGATATTGTTTTCCGCCAGTTACAATAACTGCGTACATGGCTGATTCTCCAAACTGACAGCACCCGAAAGACGCGCAATTCTATAGATTCAGCGGGTTTGGGTCAAACCATTTGCCTTCTGGTACCATGCGCGGTTCGCGGTTAGACTAAATGCTTGAATATCGTCGGATTCAGATGTAATCAACATGTCACAGACAATGCAAGAAGTTATTAAGAAACAAGGTGATAGCCTGGATATTCGCGATATCCGGGCGCTGGTTCACAGCGAATCCCTGGCGGTTGACAAGCTGATTCTGGAACGCCTCAGTTCTGATGTAGCACTGATTGACGAGCTGGGCCGCTATATTATCAATAGTGGCGGCAAACGCTTGCGTCCTCTACTGGTGCTGCTGGCCGCCCGTGCCTGCGGCTACCGGGGCCAGAACCATATCGAACTGGCCGCGGTCATCGAGTTCATCCATACCGCGACGCTGCTGCACGATGACGTGGTCGACACATCCGACCTGCGGCGTGGTAACCAGACGGCTAACGCCATCTGGGGTAACGAAGCGGCGGTGCTGGTTGGCGATTTCCTGTACTCGCGTTCGTTCGAGATGATGGTCAGCGTGGGCAACATGCGGGTCATGGAGATTCTGTCCACCACCACCAACACCATCGCCGAAGGCGAAGTCCTGCAATTACTGAACTGTCACGATCCGGATACTACAGAAGCGCTGTATCGCGACGTCATCCGCTTCAAGACGGCCAAACTGTTTGAGGCCTCGTCACAACTGGGCGCGATACTGGGCGGGCAGCCCGGTACTATCGAACAGGCTATGGGGCGCTACGGCATGCATCTTGGTACCGCCTTCCAGCTGATCGATGATGCCCTGGACTATGGATCCTCCGGTGAGAATATCGGCAAGAATATAGGCGATGACCTGGCCGAGGGGAAACCCACCCTGCCGCTGATTTATGCCATGCGCAAAGGCACTCCGGCACAGGTGCAAGCTATTCGTGAGGCCATAGAAAGCGGCGGCCTGGATAATATCGACAGGGTTCTGGAAGCAATTGAATCCACCCATGCCATCGCGTACACTGCGCAGTCCGCACAACACGAGGCGGATCTGGCTGTAAAGGCACTGGCTGAACTTCCCGCCGGCCCCTATAAAGAAGCCTTGTACAGATTGGTCGACTTTTCAGTTAACCGCAGTTACTGAATCGGGGCGTAGCGCAGCCTGGTAGCGCACTTCGTTCGGGACGAAGGGGTCGGAGGTTCAAATCCTCTCGCCCCGACCAATTTCTCACAAAAGTTCCACGGGCTTCGCCTCTGTCCAGAGCGAAGCCCGTTTTCCTCCGGACCCGCCATCTCTGGCATCAAAATCCGACAAACCGTTTCTTCCCGGACAACTGATTGGCGCGCCGGGACTAACCACATTTTCCGCTTACCTCGTATCTTGACCTCAGACACAACGCGGCAGATTTACACCCGCTCTGTGTCGGAAGTTAAACCGATTCAGGAGGCAATCATGCTGGTATTAACACGTCGCATTGGCGAATCTATTTATATCTTTCCGACAGCTGAACTGTCTCCCGACACTCCGATTTCAGAGTTGTTCCGGGACGGCAATATTCAGCTGACGCTTACCCGCATCAACGGGAACCAGGCCCGTATTGGTATCGTTGCACCTGCAACGCTCACCATTGCACGTGAGGAAGTGGCCTAGGCTCGTTGCCGGAACTCGTTAGGCGACACACCGGTCCAGCGGCGAAACGCGCGAGTAAAGTTGCTGGGCTCCGAAAATCCCAGCAGGTAAGTGATCTCACCGATGCGCCGGTGGCTGTCCTGTATATACTGGGTCGCGAGATCCTTGCGGGTCTCATCCAGCAGACGTTTGAAACTGACACCTTCAGCGTGCAACCTGCGTTGCAGGTTCCTGACACTGAGATTGAGCGAACTGGCTATATCCTTTTGCGTGGGTTGCCCGCCAGGTAACCGTTCAATCAATCGCGAACGCACCTGCATCGAAAGATGTTCTCTGTCAAATCGCCCCAGGTAGTCAATGACAGCCTGGTCATTGGCGCGCGCGAGTTCCGGATTGGCACCCGGTAGAGGTTCGCGCAACGCAACCGGGTCAAAACAGAGCACGTTTGATTCAGCACCAAATTCAACGGGCGATCGGAACAGGGCTTCGAACCGGTCCGAACAGTCCGGGCGCGGGCGCTTCAGCGTCAGGTGTACGGGATTAAAGGTCTCGCAGGTAGCCATACGGCACAGGCTGAGGAACACGCCCACTGCAGCATCAAGTGATGCGTATTCTATATCGCCAGAAGAGCGGCGGATGTCTACATTTAACCGAACTGAGTCCCCGGTTTCCTCCAGCGTGATATCTGCAACGGTAGAAATCATTCTCTGGTACTTAACCAACCGCTCCAGTGCGTTAAACAGGGTATCGCTGGATAACCACACAAAACCCAGGCCATGGAACGTTTGTGGTTTGAAGTGTTCTGCGACGGCAAGACCAAAGCAGGGGTCGCCGGTTCTTTCCACCGCCAGCCTCCACATGACCTGCATTTTAGCGTATGGATAGCGAGTATCAGGAGAAATAACGCTATCGGCAGCCAGCCCGGCATCACGAAAAACATCCGCGACGCTGACGCCGTAATCCCTTAAGGTACACCCGATAAGCGATGCCGCTGCACCTATTGTTGTGTCATCTTCCAACATTGCGAAAGTCTCCTGAGACCAGCGCCCGTTCCCAGTGTACCCGAATACTGTAAATTCCTCCCGGATCACTTTTAAAAACCC
>CAZWJB010000220.1:0-2868 GCA_964634485.1 uncultured Thiohalobacter sp.
AGCCAGCGCCTCGCCAGCCAGCCAATCACTTCCACAACATGCTGGCTCCACGGCCGGCGAGCCCACTGCCGACCGATAATCTGTTCCGCCTCCTCGAGGTCCAGCATGAACTGCGCCTCAAGACGCTGGCACAACAGCGGGTCCCGCGACACCAGGTTGATCTCGTGGTTCATAAAAAAGCTGCGATAGTCCAGGTTCGCCGTACCCACTGTGGCCCAGGTGCCGTCTACCACGGCTGTCTTGGCGTGCAGCATACGCGGTAAATATTCGTAGATACTTACACCGGCATCGAGCAATTTGGCATACGCCGCCCGCGCGGCCCATTGCACCAAACGACTGTCGCTCTTGCGTGGCACCAGCAAACGCACGTCCACACCACGCTGCGCCGCTTCGCGCAGTTTCCTCTGGCTGTGGCGATCAGGCACGAAGTAGGGTGTCGTCAGGTAAATTAACCGATGTGCGTTCCTGAAACTGTCGGCGTAAAGGCAATGCAGCGCCTGCCGGCAGGTCCGGTTGACGTTGGGTACCAGCACGTTGACCCGCCCCTGTTCGATGATTGGCCGACGACGCCGACCGTTCCAGAAGTCATCGAACAGGCGAGCCGCCGAGTGTGCTACCGCGTCGCCCAGGCGAACGTGGGTGTCGCGCCAGCGCTCAGCGCCGAAGGCAACGCGCGAGCTTTCACGGTGAATATTGAAACCGCCCACATAAACAACGGATTCATCTACTACCAGCAGCTTGCGGTGGTTGCGGCGGCTATAGCGCAGCGGATCACGCCAGCGCCAGCGGTGGAACAGGCGCAGCCGGACACCCTGGCCACGCAGCCAGGTTTTGAGTTTGCGATTGCTCCATAACAGAAACCCCGCGGCATCCAGGTGCAGGCGCACCTCGACCCCGGCCGCCGCGCGTTCGGCCAGCGCATGGGCGAAACGCCAGCCGATTTCGTCGGCGGCAAAGATATAGCTCTCCATGCAGATGCGGGTGCGGGCCGCGGCGATATCCGCCAGCATCGCCTCGTACAGCTCGTCACCTTCAACGAATAATGCAAAAGACCGGTGCCCGACCTGCAGCAGCGGTACACAGACGGGGGTCTGATCACCCGGGGCGATGGCGTCCCGGCAATGGCAGTCACCCGCATCGTTTTTCATCTTGGTAACCGCTAGATGCATGGCGTACACCCTTTTCTGCAGGAAGCGTACAGCCGGCTGATCGGATCAGAGTAATCATGCTGTCAGCATGCCGACGCCCTTTGGTTATCCCGGATAGATGCATAAGAACCCGCTTGTTCATAACCATAGCAGAGAGTGCCATGATGGTAGCGAAACGGCCCCTCATTTGCGTCTGTTTTTTGTATAGCACCTGTCACCAGGACACAGGTCAACCACTGGCTGCATTGAACGCTGGCCAACGCGTTGATGGCATTCTGCTAGACTTTTACTATCACTATGACCACCCGCCGGTGGTGCCAGGATAAGGAGGTTGAATGAAGGAGTCTGAACAGCTCACAACAGCGCTGATTTTTCTTGGTGACAGCCTCGGCGATATCCCCGACGCAGCGGCGCTGGCCGCCTATGAACACTGGTGGGTAACGCAGGGGCAGGCTATTTCAGAGGCGGTGGACAGGGCGGGCACACCCTGGTTGCGCATGTTCGATCGCGCCGGCACCCGGATCGATGAGGTCTGTTATTCCCCCGACTACTGGGCGATGCTGCGTAAAGGCTATCACGAGGGCATCATCTCCCGTGTCTTCGAACAGAACTCGGTGTTACCTTTTTACCGCATCGGTTATATCACCGCCTTCCATGACCCCGGGCTCTATTGTCCTTACACCGTGTCGCTCGCTACGGCGGTGCCGCTGGAAAAATACGGCAGCGAAGCGCTCAAGGCGCGCTTTCTGCCGCAACTTCTGAGAACCGATGACGGGGTATGGCAAGGCGCCACCTGGATGACTGAAATCAAGGGCGGCTCCGACCTGGGCGCCAATGTCGAAACCATTGCGCGTGAACAGGGCGACCACTGGCTGCTCAGTGGTGACAAGTACTTTGCCAGTAATCTCGGTGCTGATCTGGCCGTGGTCGCGGCGCGTCCCGAGGGTGCACCCCGGGATGTACGCGGACTGGCACTGTTTCTGTTGCCACGGCTGAAGCAGAACGGAGAACTCAACTACACGGTTCGCCGCATCAAGGACAAGATCGCCACTCGCTCTGTTCCTACCGGGGAGATCGAACTGCGTGACAGTGAGGCATGGCTGCTGGGTAGCCGCGAGCAGGGCGTCTACCTGATTCTCGAGGTGCTGAATATATCCCGTGTCGCCAACAGCATTGCCAGTGTGGCGCTTGCCCAGCGGGCAATGGCCGAAGCGACAGCATTCGCCCGCCAGCGGCAGGCATTCGGTAAGGCCATCATCGAACACCCTTTGCTGAAGCAACAGTTCCGCGAGCGCCGGCACGGCTTGCAGGCGGCGATGGCACTCGCCTCCAGGGCTGCGCAGATGCTGGACGAAGTATGGCGACAGACGCCGCCCTACAATGAGCAATACCACCTGTTCCGCCTGCTCGCCCACCTGGCCAAATACTGGACAGCCGAGTTTGCCGCCCAGACCTGCAAATGGGCCATGGAAGTGCATGGCGGACTGGGGGTGCTCGCCGAGTATCCGGTGGAGCGCTGGTTCCGCGAGGCTATGATTCTTTCCATCTGGGAAGGCACCGCCCATCGTCAGATCCTCGATGGTCTGGAAGTGATGCAGCGCAAGGCAGCTCATAAAAGCTTGTTTGAAGCACTCCGCCCGTCAGCCGACCTGCAAGAGCTTGCCGATATCGAGGCACGCGTCGAGCAACATTTAGGGCTTGCAGAGGACGAACAGGAGGC
>CAZWJB010000221.1:0-2858 GCA_964634485.1 uncultured Thiohalobacter sp.
ATGGGTTTCGAGTCTGTCGAAGGGCCGGAGATCGAAGACGACTACCATAACTTCGAAGCGCTGAATATTCCCGAGCATCACCCGGCGCGTGCCATGCACGATACCTTCTATATCGATGCACACCACGTGCTGCGCACGCACACATCACCGGTACAGATCCGGGTCATGGAAACGCAAAAGCCACCATTCCGTATTATCGCGCCCGGGCGCGTCTACCGCTGTGATTCCGATCTCACGCACACGCCGATGTTCCACCAGGTGGAAGGGTTGCTGGTAGATGAGGACGTCAGTTTCGCTGACCTTAAAGGCTTGCTGGAAGAGTTTCTCAAGCACTTTTTCGAGCGTGATGATCTGGGCGTACGGTTCCGGCCATCCTATTTCCCCTTCACCGAACCTTCTGCCGAAGTCGATATCGAGTGTGTCATCTGCTCCGGCGAAGGCTGCCGGGTGTGCAGTCACAGCGGCTGGCTGGAGGTGCTGGGTTGCGGCATGGTGCATCCCAACGTGTTCAAACACGTGGATGTTGATAACGAACAGTACACCGGTCTGGCATTCGGGATGGGTGTCGAACGCCTGGCCATGCTCAAGTACGGTGTGAATGACCTTCGCCTGTTCTTTGAAAACGATCTGCAGTTCCTGCGGCAATTCAGGTGAAAGCGCCCAGATTATGAAATTCAGTGAAGCCTGGTTGAGAGAGTGGGTAAACCCCGGACTGGACACGCAGCAGCTTGCCGAGCAGCTGACCATGGCGGGTCTGGAAGTGGATGCTGTAGAGCCCGTCGCTGCCGGGTTCAGCGGGGTCATCATTGCCGAGGTGCTTGCTGTCGAAGCGCATCCTGATGCAGACAAGTTGCGCGTCTGCCAGGTTGCGGCCGGCGAAGACGAACCTCTCCAGATCGTGTGTGGTGCCCCCAACGTTCGCGCCGGATTGAAAGCGCCGCTGGCCACCGTGGGCGGACACATGCCGGGTGATATGAAAATCAAAAAGGCCAGACTGCGCGGTGTGCCATCGCACGGCATGCTGTGTTCCGCGCGCGAGCTGGGGCTCAGTGATGAACACCAGGGGCTGATGGAGCTGCCGGGTGATGCACCGGTGGGGCGTGATCTGCGTGACTACCTTACCCTTGATGACGTTACCATCGAGGTTGACCTGACGCCAAATCGTGGTGACTGCCTGGGGATGGAAGGTGTGGCGCGTGAAGTCGGCACCCTGACCGGCACGGACCTGACACCACCTGCATTTGAACCGGTTGCCGCTACCTGTGATGAGCGGATACCGATTGATGTGCAGGCGCCTGAGGCGTGTCCACGTTATCTGGGGCGCGTCATCCGCGGCATCAATCCCGGTGCCGGGACGCCGCTGTGGATGCAGGAAAAGCTGCGTCGCGGTGGTATTCGCAGCCTTGGTCCGGTTGTGGATGTGACCAACTATGTATTGCTGGAACTCGGCCAGCCGATGCACGCATTTGACCTGGGCAAGCTGTCCGGTGGCATCGTGGTTCGCTATGCACGGCAGGGTGAGAAACTGACCCTGCTGGATGAGCGCAGCGTTGACCTGGACCAGCAAACCTTGCTGATCTGCGATAAGGAAAAGGTGCTGGCGCTGGCGGGCGTGATGGGCGGTGTTGATTCCGGAATTTCGGAATCGGCAGACAGCCTGTTTCTGGAAGTCGCCTTTTTTGCGCCGGAAAAGATTGCCGGGCGTGCCCGGCGCTATAATCTAAACACAGACTCATCCCATCGCTTCGAGCGTGGTGTGGATCCTGAACTTCAGCTGCGTGCCATGGAGCGCGCGACAGCGCTGCTAATCGAGCTGGCAGGCGGGCAGGCGGGTCCTGTTATCGAGGTTTCTTCACAGCAGCACCTGCCCGTCAAACCGGCTATAGAACTGCGCAGGGCGCGCATTGAACGCTTGCTTGGATTTGTTCCGGCAGATGCACAGGTCGAGGACATTCTTTTACGTCTGGGCGTGACTGTGGTGGCGAGCGGGGAAGGGTGGATGGCGACGCCCCCCAGCTACCGTTTTGATCTGGCGATCGAGGCCGATCTTATCGAAGAGGTCGGCCGCGTGTATGGATACAATAATCTGCCTACCGCCAACAACCACGGTGACCTGATCGTGCGGCCGGTGCCGGAAGCTGCGACCCCGCTTGAACGTTTGCAGGCGTTGCTCGTGGATCGGGGTTACCAGGAAGCAATCACCTACAGTTTTGTGGACGCTGCCATACTGGAGAATCTCGAGCCTGACCGCTGTCCAGTGCCCCTGGCCAACCCGATTTCATCGGAAATGTCCGTGATGCGCACCAGCCTGTGGGCAGGGCTTCTGGGTGCGGTCCAGTACAATCTTGCACGTCAGCACAGTCGCATCAGGTTCTTCGAGTCAGGTCTTAAGTATGAGTTGCAACAAGATGATATTAAACAAGTAAATGTGCTTTCAGGGGTCGTTGTTGGTGACCTGTATCCGGAGCAGTGGGCGGTTGAAAACCGGGCGGCTGATTTCTTTGACGTAAAAGGTGATATTGAAGCGTTGCTGGATATGGGCGGTACTAGCGCAGAGTTCCAGTCTGGCAGTCATCCCGCGCTACACCCCGGGCAGACCGCCGCCATTCTGGTTGGCGGAAGACAGATCGGCTGGCTTGGGTGTATTCACCCTGGTCTGGCCCGGAAACTCGGAATTCCCAGTAAAACCTGCCTGTTTGAGCTTGATATGGACGCAGTGCTTAAAGGGCGGGCGCCAAGTTTTGAAAAACTCTCAAGATTTCCTACAATCCGCCGTGACTTAGCTATAGTAGTGGATGTGGAGATTCCAGCCAGTGCTTTATGCGACACGATTTACCGGCAGGCCGGGCCTATGCTCA
>CAZWJB010000222.1:0-2830 GCA_964634485.1 uncultured Thiohalobacter sp.
TTTACATAGGCATCGCGCGATGACTTGAGCGCGCTCCAGTCAAAGTGCCTTTCGCCAATCCGGAATCCGTAATGTGCAGCATCGTTCAGCGTATGCGCCATACTGGCGCCGAACCACATGACTTTCTTGGGGACGCAACCCACGTTCACGCAAGTACCGCCCAGCCGGCCCCTTTCCACAACGGCACATTTGGCACCGTAACGGGCAGCGCGCTCCGTCACTGATAGTCCGCCACTTCCACCGCCTATCGCAATCAGGTCGTAGTGCTTTGTCATTGGTTAATGCGCTCCATAAGTCCTGTGTGAGCTAATGTTACTGAAAAGCAGTCAATAAGTGCTACATCTCCGGACCCTGATATATATACGAAAGTTCAGGTTAACCGATATGTTTTTCAGCCGTTAACCTCTCTAAGGTTGAATCCATGAAAATCAACGTGTTAGCGCTGGTTGTTTGCATTCTCGCGGGAACAGGCCCGGGTTTTGCCGCCGATGCCAGCCTTGAGACCTCGCCAGTCGTCAGTCCTGTGTATCGATAGCAGCGGCATAAACCCGGAGCTGCTGGCTTTTGAAATCACAGAGTCCGGCGCGGCCATTAATTTCAGCAAGACACTAAAATTCGTATCCACGTTAAAAGGTATGGGCTGCCTCTTTATACTCGACGATTTCGGAACCGGCCTGTCATCCTTTACTTATCTGCAAAACCAGGATGTTGACTATCTCAAGATTGACGGTCATTTCGTGAAGCAGATACTGCGCTTTGAAGTCGACCAGCGCGTGCTGGATGCCATTGTGCAGATAGGCCGCTCATTGCATATCACAACTATTGCCGAGTGCGTTGAGAGCGAGCTGGTTTTCCGGAAACTGGAGACGCCTGGCGTTGAGCTGGCACAGGGATATTATCTTCAGGAACCTGTCCGCCTGAAAGAATACCAGCAAATTTTTCACGACACCCCGGCAATCTCTTCCGAATAAACGGTACAATCGGACTCATCATCCCAACTGGCACCCGGCGCTATGCACTATCAGGATCTGCGTGACTTCATCGCACAGCTGGAACACAACGGTGAGCTGGTACGCATCAAACATCCCGTCGATCCAGCACTGGAAATGACGGAAATCTGTGACCGCACCCTGCGGGCGGGCGGGCCCGCGCTGCTGTTTGAAAATCCGAAAGGTTTTGATATGCCGGTACTGGGCAACCTTTTTGGAACAACAGAGCGGGTCGCAGCGGGTATGGGGGTTGACTCTGTCCAGGCACTGCGTGAAGTCGGCAAACTGCTGGCGTTCCTTAAGGAACCCGATCCCCCCAAAGGGATGAAGGATGCATGGCAGAAACTGCCAATATACCGGAAGGTACTGGACATGGCGCCAAAAGTGCGCAAGCAGGCAGCCTGCCAGCAACATGTCCTGCACGGGGACGATGTCGATCTGGGCAAGCTGCCCATCCAGACCTGCTGGCCGGATGATGCTGCACCACTGATCACCTGGGCTTTGGTGGTAACCAGGGGTCCGGACAAGGAACGCCAGAACCTGGGTATCTACCGGCAACAGGTGCTGGCACACAACAAGGTAATCATGCGCTGGCTGGCACACCGCGGCGGCGCACTGGATTACGCCGACTGGCAGAAACAACACCCCGGCGAACCTTTCCCTGTAGCCGTGGCGCTGGGTGCCGATCCAGCCACAATCCTGGCTGCTGTGACACCGATACCAGACAGCCTGTCTGAATATGCCTTTGCCGGATTGTTACGTGGCTCGAAAACCGAACTGGTTAAATGCAAGACCATCGATCTGCAGGTCCCTGCCAGCGCCGAGATTGTCCTGGAAGGTCATATCCACCCAGGCGAAGCAGCACTGGAAGGACCGTTTGGTGACCACACGGGTTATTACAATGAGCAGGAGCGTTTCCCGGTATTCACTATCGACTGCATCACGCACCGCGATAATCCCATCTACCACAGTACCTACACTGGCCGTCCTCCCGATGAGCCGGCGATTCTGGGTCTGGCTTTAAATGAGGTCTTTGTACCTCTCCTGCAAAAGCAGTTTCCGGAAATCACTGACTTCTACCTGCCGCCGGAGGGCTGCTCCTACCGTATGGCCTGCGTAAGTATGAAAAAGCAGTATCCCGGGCACGCCAAACGCGTGATGTTCGGTGTATGGAGTTTTCTGCGCCAGTTCATGTACACCAAGTTTGTCATAGTTACTGACGATGATATCAACGTGCGCGACTGGAAGGACGTGGTATGGGCGATGACTACGCGCATGGACCCTGCCCGCGACATCACACTGGTGGAAAATACGCCGATCGATTATCTCGACTTCGCGTCACCAGTGTCAGGTCTGGGCAGCAAAATCGGGCTGGATGCCACCAGTAAGTGGGAGGGTGAAACCACGCGTGAATGGGGCCGTCCGATCAAAATGGACGCGGCTACCAGAGCACGGGTAGATGCAATGTGGCATCAGCTCGGGATCAGGCTGGATCCGGCAAAATCCCCCTGAAGTGGTGATAATTGTTGCAAGCGCCGGTCGCTGAATCAGCCGGCCTCACACAACAGGCTGTCATCTGCTTCTGCGGTCGCCGCCAAATGCTCCAGACAACGCAGCACTTCCATACTCGCCTGCTCCATACCCTCAAGTTCGTGCAACGCGGCATCGATATTGCCATCCAGGTGTTGTGCCAGTACTTCAAGGGCATGACGATGAACAGCACGGTGTGGTGTTTCCAGCTCACGATAACCTGCGAGCTGACTGAAGCAACCATGCCCCTCGCCTTCGTAATACCATTTACCCAGACGACAGCGGGTGTGATCAGCAAAATCATCGACTCC
>CAZWJB010000223.1:0-2823 GCA_964634485.1 uncultured Thiohalobacter sp.
AGCGATTTTGCTGCCTGATTGGCCCGGGCTCAACACGTGTAACGGCCAGATACACCGCTTGCCAGAAGCCCGGCGTTTGGTGGGGCGCGTCAGGCAACCATTGGCACTTTTCTCTGCCGCATCGCCAGCGCACCGGCAATGATAATCAACAATGTGCCGGTCGCCGACAGCCCGTCGGGTATTTCCTGCCAGAAAAACCAGCCGTAGCCTGCCGCAAAAACAACGGCTATATAGGTAAATGGCCCTATCTGCGCTGCCGGCGCATAAGCATACCCCTTTGACAACAGGTATTGACCGGCCGTCGCGAAGGTACCGGCACCAGCCAGTTGCACAAGCACCTGGACATCCGGTGTTTGCCAACTCCACAACAGCGGAATGGCGGAAACAGTCGTACAGGTGATGCCATAAAGCACCACGACGCGGAACGGCGGTTCGGTACGCGACAAACGCCTGAGACTCACCATAGCGACAGCCGCAAACGCACCGGAAGCAAGGCCGATCAGCGCCACCTGTGAATACAGGCCACTGCCCGGCTTGAGCACAAACAGCACCCCGGTGAAACCGACAAGTATTGCAGCAGCAACACGTGCGCCTACCGGTTCCTTCAACCACAGCAGGGCGATAAACGGGATGAACAGCGGCGCCGTGAAGTTAAGCAGTACAGCGCTCGCCAGTGGCATATTGGCCAGCGCATAGAAAAAACAGTACATCGCCGCGAGACCGCTCAAGCTGCGCAGCAGGTGCAACAAAGGGTAAGCGGTTTTCAGCGAGTGGCTGACACCCTGCCGCCATACCAGTGGCAACAGCACCAGCAAACCGAACAGGTTACGGAAAAAGACCACCGCTTCATTGGGCAGATCCTGCGATGCAAACCGGATCAGCACGCCCATCGAGGCAAACATCAGCGCGGCACAGCTGACCAGTAGTGCGCCGTATGCCAGGTTGTCTGCTTTCATTCAGGAAACGGCTTGAACAGGTGCTCGCGGTAGTACTGCAGTTCAGCGATCGAATCCTTGATGTCGTTCATGGCGAGATGGCTGGATTCCTTTTTGTAGCCGGCCATCACTTTGGGCGCCCAGCGTTTGCCCAGTTCCTTAAGGGTGCTGACATCCAGGTTGCGGTAATGGAAAAATTCCTCCAGCGCCGGCATCAGGCGCGCCATGAAACGCCGGTCCTGGCAGATGGAATTCCCACACATGGGCGAGGCGCCGGCGTCAACGTGCCCGGCCAGAAACTCCAGCGTCATCTGCTCCGCATCCTGCACCGTCAGCGTGCTGTCCTTCACACGCTGGGTGAGACCGGACTTGCCATGTTGCGTGGTGTTCCACTCGTCCATCGCTGCCATCACCTCGTCGGGCTGGTGGATGGCCAGCATCGGGCCCTCGGCGATCACATTGAGCTGCGAGTCGGTCACCAGGGTCGCGATCTCGATAATGACATCCTGAAAGGTATCCAGGCCGGTCATTTCCAGGTCAATCCAGATGAGGTTGGTTTTTTTGTCTGACATTCCCGATGCTCCTTATGGTTGTGTTGCATTGTAGCAAAGGCTACCCTGATGCGACTCACACAAGCGCCATTATTTTATAGTTATGAACAACTTCTCGTGGATTTTCCTGTTTGCGCTGGGCCTCTCTGTGGCACTGAAGCTGTGGCTGGCGCAGCGCCAGATCCGCAACGTCAGCGCCAACCGCAACCGCGTACCCGACGCCTTCGCTGACAACATCCAGCTCGAAGCGCATCAAAAAGCAGCGGACTACACCCTCGCCAACACCCGCCAGGGCCGGCTGGAACTCGTTTACGGCAGCCTGTTGCTGGTGGCCTGGACACTGGGCGGCGGACTGCAATGGCTGGACAGCAGCTGGCAGCAGCTGGGCTGGGCTGCCATCCCGACCGGCGTCAGCATGCTGGTCAGCGCCTTTCTGATCATGGCACTACTCGACCTGCCCTTCGCGCTGTATCACACCTTTGTGATTGAAGAACGTTTCGGCTTCAACAAAACCACGCCCGCTGTGTTTTTCGGCGACCTGCTCAAGCAGGCGCTGTTGATGCTGGTGCTGGGCGTGCCGCTGGCCTGGGCCGCTCTGTGGCTGATGCAGGAGTCCGGGCAACTGTGGTGGTTCTACCTGTGGCTGCTGTGGGCAGGCTTCAGTCTCGCCATGCTGTGGGCCTACCCGGCCGTCATCGCCCCGCTGTTCAACAAGTTCACGCTGCTCGACGACGAGAACCTGCAACAGCGTATCCAGTCCCTGCTGGACCGCTGCGGGTTCAAAAGCAAGGGCATCTACGTCATGGACGGTTCACGCCGCTCCGGCCACGGCAATGCCTACTTCACCGGGCTGGGCCAGAACAAACGCATCGTGTTTTTCGACACCCTGCTGAAAACGCTCGAAGCGGATGAAATCGAAGCGGTGCTGGCACACGAACTGGGTCACTTCAAGCGCAAGCATGTACAGAAGCGCATTATTACCATGATGCTGATGAGCCTGGCGGGACTGGCGCTGCTGGGCTGGCTGATCGACCAGGACTGGTTCTACCAGGGTCTCGGTGTGCAGCAGGCATCCAGCCACCTGGCCCTGCTGCTGTTCCTGATGGTATCGCCGGTGTTCACCGTGTTCCTGCAACCGCTGTCCTCCTGGTTCTCGCGCAAGCACGAATTCGAGGCCGATGACTATGCCGCCCGCCAGGCCAGTGCAGCTGACCTGATCCGGGCGCTGGTAAAAATGTACAAGGAAAACGCCAGCACGCTGACGCCTGACCCGCTGTATTCTGCATTCTACGATTCACATCCGCCCGCACCCGTGCGGGTGGCGCATTTATCCACTA
>CAZWJB010000224.1:0-2797 GCA_964634485.1 uncultured Thiohalobacter sp.
ACAAGGAAATTGAAATCGAGGTATCCGCCGTACCGGTCGGTGTGGAGATCATGGCACCGCCCGGCATGGAGGAAATGACCAGCCAGCTGCAGGGCATGTTTCAGAACTTTGGCAGCGGCCGTACCAAAAACCGTAAACTGCGCGTCGCTGAAGCCTTAAAGGTGCTGACAGATGAAGAAGCCGGGAAAATGATCAACGAAGAAGAACTGAAACTCAATGCCTTGAGCGGGGTAGAGCAGAACGGCATTGTCTTTATCGATGAAATTGACAAGGTCACCCAGCGCAGCGATCAGGCGGGCAGCCCCGGGGTCTCGCGCGAAGGGGTACAACGCGATCTATTGCCGCTGGTGGAAGGCAGTACGGTGACCACCAAGCACGGCATGGTGAAAACCGACCACATCCTTTTTATTGCGTCCGGCGCGTTCCATATGTCGAAACCCTCGGACCTTATTCCCGAACTGCAAGGCCGCATGCCCATTCGGGTAGAACTCCAGGCACTGGGTGTTAAGGAGTTCGTGCGTATTCTCACCGAGCCGGATGCCTCGCTGACCGAACAGTACAGCGCCCTGATGAGTACTGAAGGCCTGCAGCTCGAATTCACCGAGGATGGCATCGAGCGCATCGCCTCGATTGCGTGGGAAATTAACGAGCGCACGGAGAATATCGGTGCCCGCCGCCTGCACACGGTCATCGAGCGGCTGCTGGAGCAAGTCTCCTTTGCAGCGGCGGACCAGTCCGGTAACAGCGTGACGGTGAATGCCGACTACGTGAACACACAATTAGCTGACCTGGCCCAGGATGAAGACCTGAGCCGCTATATCCTTTAAGCAGCCTGCGAGGTTCTACATGGCAGAGACACATCCCCACCCCACCGAAGTCAACCTGCACCAGAAATCCAGAACCCTGGAAATAAAATTTGATGACGGCGCACAGTTTGAGATGAGCTGCGAGTACCTGCGTGTGTACTCACCCTCTGCCGAAGTACAGGGACATGGGCCGGGGGAAGGTGTACTGCAAGTGGATAAAGAAAACGTCAACATCAAAACCATCGAGCCGGTCGGCAACTATGCCATCCAGCTCTATTTCGATGACGACCATAACACGGGCATTTATTCCTGGGATACACTGTATAAACTTGGCGTCAACAAGGACAGGAACTGGCGGACTTACCTAAACCGCCTGAAAGAGGCCGGTGTGCCGCACTCGCAATTTGGTAACAAGACCTTACCCTGATGACGGACAAGACCACCCATTTCGGCTTCGAGCAGGTTACCTGGGATGACAAGCAACGCCGCGTTGAGGGCGTGTTTGACTCGGTAGCCGACAACTATGATCTGATGAACGACGTCATGTCGTTTGGTGTTCATCGCCTGTGGAAGCGTTTTGCCGTTGAACAAAGCGGGGCGCGCCGGGGCCAGAAGATACTCGACCTTGCCGGTGGCACTGGCGACCTGGCAGAACGCCTGTCGCGACTGGTGGGCCCGGACGGTGAAGTCGTAATCGGTGATATTAACAGGGCCATGCTAAACGCTGGGCGCGTACGTCTTCTCGACCATGGCATTTGCGGCAATGTGCAGTATGTACAGGCCAACGCCGAAAACCTGCCGTTCCCTGAAAACAGTTTTGACTGTATCACCATAGCCTTTGGCTTGCGCAACGTCACTGACAAGCCCAGGGCACTGGAATCCATGTACCGGGTCTTGAAGCCTGGCGGGCGCTTACTGGTGCTGGAATTTTCAAAGCCCGTGATACCTGGTGTAAAACAGGTCTATGATCTGTACTCCTTCAAGATTCTGCCGGCAATGGGACGTCTGATTGCCAGAGACGAAGCCAGCTACCGCTATCTGGCAGAATCCATTCGCATGCACCCTGGCCAGGAAGACCTCAAGACCATGATGGAACAGTCGGGCTTCGAGGATTGCAATTACTTCAATCTAAGTGGTGGTATCGTTGCACTGCACCGTGGCTATCGCTACTAATTGCTGCTGAACCGGGAATCCCCTTGACTCCAGCTTCGACATTGGCAGCCGCTTTGGAAACCGCGCTGGAGCTTTACCTGAAACAGGATCCGGGTGCACTTCAGCGTTGTGCGGAACTGGAAGGCAAGGTCATTGAGCTGGATATCACTGGCCTGGGTCTATCCCTGTATTTTATGCCCGGCGCTGAAGGTATCCTGGTAGCGGGGCACTACGAAGGTGAACCGGATACGCGGCTTCGAGGTTCACCGTTTGGCTTCGCAAGACTCTCGCTCGGATCCAGGGAACAAGGTGAATTGCGTAGCAAGAGAGGGCGCCCTGGGGTGGATGCACTTTTTGAAGGCGCGGTGGAAATACAGGGTGACTCTGATACCGGCCAGCAATTCCAGGACATCCTCTCCGCAGCCGACTGGGACTGGGAAGAACAGCTGTCACGGCTCACCGGTGATGTGATTGCACATCAGGCCGGCAAGCTGGCGCGCAAGGCGGCGCAGTTTATCAAAGACAGTCGCAGCACGTTGCAACAGGATATTTCCGAGTATCTCCAGGAAGAAGCGCGTCTGCTACCCGCAAGGATTGAGCTCGGTTATTTCCTCGAAGAGGTGGATCAGCTGCGTGCTGACGTCGATCGCCTGAGCGCACGCGTCGACCGTTTATCACATACACGTGGCTCGAAAGCATGATCCGACCCGCCCAACTGCTGCGCCTGATACACATCAACTGGGTTCTGGTCCGCAACGGGCTGGACGAAGTCATTCTGGCAACCCACCTGTTTCGTCCTGTCAGGTTTCTTGGCTACCTTGCACCCTGGCACTGGTATG
>CAZWJB010000225.1:0-2783 GCA_964634485.1 uncultured Thiohalobacter sp.
GTTCCAATAACAATGACCCGGCATGGTGCGAATGACTGACAAAACCAAACGCTTCGGAGATTATCAAAGGCTCCTGGCCGCAGGACACAACGAGCTCAGTCTCAATGCCTTCACTCCCGAACCGGAACGGGATACAGAGGGCAACCTCATCCCTTGTCCGGCGCCTCCCATCAAACTGAATATCGTTGAGGCGCTGAGACTGCTGAAGCCCTATGTCTCCGTACGCTTTATGGATCAGGTCAAGTCCATTGTCCCACTGGCCCTGTATCTGGCCCTGTTTCAGATTCTGTTCCTGCAACACATGGTGGAGGACTCCTGGGTCATCACCGGCGGTCTGTTTGCTGTCATTACGGGTCTGATGTTTTTCACGGAGGGGCTCCAGCTCGGGCTAATGCCTTTCGGCACGATTATCGGCAGCCAGCTGCCGCGCAAGTCGCCCATGCCGCTGGTGCTGTTTATCACGCTGCTGCTGGGTATCGGTGTGACCTTTGCGGAGCCGGCCATTGGCGCACTTAAAGCCGCCGGTGCGAATGTTGCAGTGGAGCGAGCACCCTACCTGTATGCAATGCTCAATGACTGGTCGGAGGCACTGGTTCTGGTGATAGGCGCCAGTGTGGGTCTTGCCGCGGTGGTCGGTACTTTGCGCTTCCTGTATGGCTGGAGTCTGAAGCCCCTGATCTATGCGGCTCTGCTGCCGGTGCTGACCCTGACGGTGGTTGCCTCGTTTGATCCGGAACTGCAAAAGATAGTCGGGCTTGCCTGGGATTGTGGCGCTGTCACTACCGGGCCTGTAACGGTACCGCTGGTGTTAGCGCTCGGAATCGGTATCGCTGCAGCCGCTGGCAAGGGCGACTCTGGCTTGTCCGGTTTCGGCATAGTGACCATGGCATCCCTGTTTCCGGTCATCGGTGTGCTGATACTTTCCATGTATATCTCATACACGCTGACGCCGGAAGAAATCATTGCGGCCGCCGGACAGGCTGCAGAGGCCGCTCAGGTGGTGCAGCCTGCCTGGTATGAAAGCAGTCCGGGCGAAGAGATCGTTCTCGGGGTGCGTGCCATTGTGCCGCTTGTGCTGTTCCTGTTTGTGGTGCTGAGGCTGGTATTGAAGGAAAAACTTGAGCGGCAAGGCGAAATATTGTATGGCATTACGCTTACCATCATCGGTATGTGCATCTTCAATCTCGGACTAACCTACGGACTGTCCAAGCTGGGTGCCAATGCGGGCAACCTGGTACCAACAGCGTTCATGGAAGTAGCCGGAATGCCGGCATCTCCGCTCTATATCTATGCGGTGGGGCTGAGCCTGGCACTGGCGTTTGCCTGGTTCCTGGGTTTTGGATCGACGCTGGCCGAGCCAGCGCTGAATGCCCTGGGTGTTACCGCCGAGAAACTTACCAACGGGGTATTCAAAAAGAAAACCCTGATTAATGCGGTATCCATTGGTGTAGGGTTCGGCATCGCCATCGGTGTTGCCAAGCTGATTTTCGACCTGCCGCTGGTCTGGTTGATTCTGCCCGGCTACCTGCTGGCCATAGTGCTGACGTTTTTCTCCACCGAGGAATTCGTCAACGTGGCCTGGGACAGCGCCGGTGTCACAACGGGGCCCATCACGGTTCCCCTGGTGCTGGCCATGGGGCTGGGGCTTGGTAACGCCACGCAGGCTGTGGAAGGTTTCGGGATTCTCTGCATGGCTTCCATAGGGCCTATTATCGCGGTGA
The DNA here is from genome assembly GCA_964634485.1 of uncultured Thiohalobacter sp. Taxonomy (GTDB): domain Bacteria; phylum Pseudomonadota; class Gammaproteobacteria; order DSM-19610; family DSM-19610; genus Thiogranum. Next base: position 1,722 of record CAZWJB010000225.1, read on the forward strand.
TGATCACCGGGTTGTGGGCGCGCTACAAGGCGAGGGTGCAAACCGAGGCGGCGGCCCGGCTATCCTCGGAGGCACATAAAATCGAGGCCGAGGCTATCTTATGAGCGACCAGAACATTACCTATCTCACCGATGTGTCCCTGCTTACCTGCGTGGTGCAAAGCGGTTTCAGCGAAGCCATCCTCAAAGCGGCTCGAGATATCGGCGCCATGGCCGGCGCCATCAGCCATCACGCCCGGGGTATCGGCGTGAGGGAGCGCCTGGGCATACTCGGCGTTGCAGTGGAGGCTGAGAAGGAGGTGATCAGTATCCTGGTCTCATCCGATCAACGCGACCTGGTGTATGACACCCTCTACCGGGCCGCCGAACTGGATGTGCCGGGCAGAGGCTTCATCTGCATCACGACGTTGGAGAAAGCCTCTACCTACATCCCGGAAAGTATGATGGCGCAACTGGATAAAGACGAGGAGCGGGCATGAGCAGCCAACCGCCTGCTGATCAACCCGTACCCCGTGAAGCCTGCAAACTCATCACCTGTGTATTGCCCGATGATGGCACCGATAAGAAACTGATACGCGCCTTGCGTGATGAGAAGCAGATCACCCGCGCCAACAGTATCAGTTGCCTGGGTCTGGCGGTTCTGGCAGACGCCAGGACAAAATATGGCAAGTTGCCAGAGCCTGACCTGGTGAGAAAAGTCGACGTGGTGGTGCCGGAAGAAGATGCCGATGCATTGTACGACTATATTTACGAGAAAGCGCATATTGGCCGTCTCTCGGGCGGTGCAATCTGGTTGCAATCATTGTCGATAGCCTCGCCGTTTGAATTACCAGCGGATGTACCAGCAGAAGAATCCTGAGCGCCGCGAGAGTCGAAAAAACGACAACGTGGACAGTCTTGCATTGTGTGTATTGATGCGCGATCATCTCCGGCAATGTACCTGGTCTGAAGAAGGTGAGTCACGTGTCACTGCACGGATTGTTTTTACGCGTTGCGATCGGTGCCAGTGTGCTGGCTTCCTCCGCCTGCACTACGCTGGGCCCGGATTTTGAAACGCCCTCGG
>CAZWJB010000226.1:0-2783 GCA_964634485.1 uncultured Thiohalobacter sp.
AAAACTACCGAACATTTTCGCTGAAATGTTAAAATGTTTGGATCTTCAGTAAGCGCCAAAGAATCCGCACCCTTGCAGCCATAGTGTCGCAATGCTTACTTCATGTTCCAGGGCAATAAAGCTTCAATCTTTTCCAGCGTATCGGCCGCTGGTCAGGGCGTGATATTGCTCTCGCCAAGGCGCCAGGCACGCAAAGAAATGCTTGAGTTTTGCAAGCCTGAGCGGTGGTTTGACAGGCAAACATCATTCTTCCTTGGCGTACTTTGCGTCTTTGCGAGAGACACAATGGCCTTGATATGCCCACCCGATCAGGGGAAGAGCCTTTATTTATTTGCTTAACTGTTCCGGGCGCAGTTTTGGTGTGAAGTAATCGATGGCGCTGTCTTCGTCCACCGGCTCCCCGTTGCCGTCTACCATTGCCTGTTCATAATCGCTCCAGCCCAACATACCGGTTTTTAATGACCTGGTTTTCCGGTAGCCCATCTGCTGCATAACGTCTGCAGCGAGCACACTGCGTTTTCCGGAGCGGCATATCACGACGATATCGCGTTCACGCGCCTCTACCAGTTCGGGGCGGGTTTCCTCGTAATTGTAGTCGCAGGCGGTTTCGAGTATTCCGCGCGGGACATTGATAGCAGCCTCGATATGCATGGCGTCAAATTCGTATGGCTCGCGAATATCCAGCAGCAGCAGATCCGGGTTGTTCTGCAATTCCTCCTGCAGGTCCCAGGGAAACAGTTCGTTAACTGTCTTAAGTGCTTCGGCGATGAAATCGTTAATGGTCTTCACAGTGTGTCTTTGCCTGGTCGTGTCTGTCGGCGTGCGCTACCGTGGCCTGGCGCGCTGTCCGTGTTCGACAGCCATCACAGCAGCCTCAACGCGGGAGTGCACACTGAGCTTGCGAAGGATTGCCTTGACGTGCAACTTTACAGTGCCATCGGAGATACCCAGGTTGCGGGCAATGACCTTGTTGCTCTGACCTTCTGCCAACAGGCTCAGGATTTCGCCTTCGCGTGGCGTCAGTTCGTCAAAAGGAGAGGCCTCATCCGGCAATGTGCCGTCACCCTGTACCACCTTGGCCAGTATCGGGGCAAGATCAGGCGCTACCACAGTTTTTCCAGCAACAATATCCCGCAGTGCCAGCACCAGTTCATCAGGCTCCATATCTTTCAATAAATAGCCCTGCGCGCCGTTTCTCAGTGATTCAACCAGGTCGTGTTCATCGGTGCTGGTGGTCAGCATAACAACAGGATTCTGGAAACCGGTTTCACGCAGCTTTTTCAGTACACCTATGCCGTTGATATCCGGCATGCGCATATCCAGCAGCACCACATCGGGGTCCAGGTCTGCGGCGCATTGCAGACCTTCCCGGCCATCACCGATAGATGCAATAACATCAATGCTCCGGTGCGCCAGAAGGCCCTCCAGTCCGACTCTGAATAAAGTATGGTCGTCGATTAGCAGGACACGTAAACTCATGATCAACTTGCCGAGCGGACAGGGGGTTCTACTTCAACCGTTTGGCCGGGCACCGTTTCGCCGGCGTGCCGGGGGAAGCTGAGAACAACCCGGGTACCTTCGCCCGTATCGCTCTCGATTTTCAGGTCACCGCCAATACGGGTGGCACGTTCCTGCATGATCTTCAGACCAAGGTGCTCACCGGGCCTGTCATCCAGCACCTTGCTCTGGATGCCGATCCCGTCATCCTCAACCAGTATCATGTAGTTATTTCCGTCACCGGCCCGCAGCATGACGCGCACTGCATTGGCCTCGCTGTGTTTGCGAATATTGGCCAGTGCCTCCTGAATGATGCGTAATACCTGGATTTCCACTTCGGCAGGGAGATCCACGCCATCCCACTCGATCTGCAGAAAGGCGCTGATACCGGAATTACGCCGGAAGCGCTCTACGGCCTGTTCGACCGCGGGTAGCAGGCCGCGTTTATCCACCGGTGCGCGGAAATGTGCAATCAGCTCACGCAGTTCGGTATAGGCTTCATCCAGACTGTTTTCTATGAGTTCCATTTCCTGCCACAGGTCAGCCTCTGACCCGCTGTGCAGCAGTTCATCAAGTACACGTACCTGGAATTTCAGGCTGGCCAGGCTCTGGGCCAGAGAATCGTGCAGTTCATTGGCGAGCCGGGTTCGCTCTTCCATGATGGATAACAGATTGGCTTCTTCGTCCATGCGTGATTTTTCGATCGCCATGCCCAGGTGATGCCCGATACTGGTCAGCAGGTCTTTCATGTCTTCGCGCTCAACCAGGCCGTGGTGCTCGGTAAACAGGTTGTAGACTCCAAGTATCTGTCCCCGGTAGCGTAACGGCACGGCCACCATCTCGATAGCGTTGTTTTCGAAGAAGGGCCGGCCGGCGAACTGGCCGCAGCTATCCAGATCACCGAGCGAGTAGACCTCACCATTCTGCGCGGCTTTTCCACACAGGCAGCGGTCTACACTGACAAGCTGTTCCTGTTTTACAACCTCCTGGGCAAGGCCGCTGCTGGCAATCAGCTTCATGTTGCCGTCAGGCGTGAGCATGCGGACTATACCTGCGCGTGCATCGACAACATCCTTCAGCGTATGCAGAAAGCGGGTCAGCAGGTCTTCGAGATCGCTGGCTGCATTGATGTTGGCGGCGATGTCGTAAAGTATTTCCAGAGAGTGGGTTTTCTGCTGAATGCGGTTGGTCTGTTTTTCCACTTCGGACTGCAGGTCTATGGAAAGGGATTCAAGGCGTTCGCCGAGTAAATTGATGTCCTGGTACAGGGTGCTGAAATCCGGTTG
>CAZWJB010000227.1:0-1499 GCA_964634485.1 uncultured Thiohalobacter sp.
AGCTGGACAGGTTTGTTCTTGATGGGGCCGAGTATGCCATCGGCAAGACGTTTTGCAGTGCTCCAGGTCTGACCATTGTCGCTCGATTCTGTACACATGCCCCACCAGGTTCTTGGGCTCCTGCCGACCTTGTAGAATAGCAGCAGAGGGCCTGATGCGGGTTGAAACAGTACCGGGTTCCAGCACGCATAGCGGGTACCGTCCTGCTGCTTGCCATTGGCGGCTTCCACCGGAGTAGACCAGCCATTGCCATCGTTCAGGGAAACCAGGATGCCAACGTCCGGACGGGATTCCAGGGATCCGCCAAACCAGGCCGCTACCAGCCTGCCGCCAGACGACGCTGCTATGGTCGACGCGTGGCTCATGGCGTGATGTGTCCTGGAAAAGATAAAGCTGTCACTAATGACGGCGGGATCCGGATTCCGTTTCGGGCCGCCGGACAAACGTGTCCCGGTTTCCGCGATCCAGCTGAACATCCTTCGAAAAACCAGTCGATTGGCGAGCATCAAGTGAATCAACCCGGCATGTCCAGAGGGGACTGTGCAGTGACACGTTCAAAGTACCGCAACCTGTACAACAGGCGAGGGTGGTCAGGGTCATCGTTAAACCCGCTGCGGTCATGCAGTACATTGTTACTGACCAGTCCCCAGCCTGGTTGCAGGGTCAGACGGTAAATGAACGGGTCCTCTGAAGTCAGCAGGGTTTCCAGTGCGCTGACGGCCGCCCGGGTTGCCGGATCGGTTTTCCACACGATATTGTGAGCGCGGGCTGTGTAGCGCATATGCAGGCAACCATTATTGTGGATTGAGAATACCGGCCCGCTACGGGCGGGTCGTACCAGGGAGCCATTGTCGATATTTGCAGGGATAGTCATGGCATCGGGCACCATCAATGCCCTGATGTAGTCCGGGTTCATGTCACGCAGGCGGATGTAGGCAACTTCATGATCCAGCAAGGCGTTTTCACCGCCCTCTGCCGCGGGCTGGACGCAATGTAATAACAGCGCATGAATCTGTTGATCGAGGCCATTGTAGTAACCATCTGTGTGCCAGTGGATCGGGTGATTGGTGTAGGGGATGTAACGACTTCGCCATTGCTTGTCCACGACCTGCAGTGCTGTAATGCCGTCATCGTCGGCACCCATGTTCCTGTCCAGGTAACGTAAACCCAGTTGTGCGCCCAGCGTGGCGGGAATCAGCTTGTCCGGATCTGTGCCGGTGTTGCTCTTGTAAATGGCCATGTTGGTTTTCGCGCAGCGCACAAGAATGGCCTCGTGCTCGGTATCGCTCAGTTCGCGAGGGTCATTGATTTCAACAATCAGCTCTTCGGCATGCTGTGGGTAGTCTTTCAGTTTGCGTGTTCTCCACGCCATATATGCAGCATGATTGTCAAGGTCGAAAGGGTTGTTCTGAAGGGCAATGTTTTCTACGGGCATACGGCCTCCGAAGTTTTGCAGGTGTCCATGCCGGATGCGCCATACCAGTAACCATTGCAACTGC
>CAZWJB010000227.1:1599-2781 GCA_964634485.1 uncultured Thiohalobacter sp.
GCTGCATGTCGGCCAGGGTCTCGCGCGAAAGTTCGACGGGCAGCACCCAGCGTTTCAGTCCTCGATCGGCAAGCACTTTCAGAGTGCACGGGTTATAGATATTGACAGACGGGCCGGTATTGAAGGCGTGCTTGCCGGATAGCATGTTTACGGCACCCATGTCGTTGGCTTCGACGCTGAAGCGGCCATTGTTGCAAAGCCGTTGCATAGCACCCAGCTCGGACCCGGCTTCGACCAGTGTCAGGGTAGAAAGCACAACCTCTTTTCCCGCAGCGGTCAGTCGTTCCGCAAGCTGCATCCAGTCTTCGCTGCGCAGGGCGCGTCGCTTGGAACAGACGGTCTCGCCGAGGTGTACGATGTCGACCTCGGTGTCGGCAATGCGCGCATAAAAATCAAGCAGGTCGTCACGACTCCAGTAATAGAGTACGGGGCCGAGGGAAATTCGAATGGCTCCTGTCATTGCCATGGCCGGTGATAAGCGCCCAGTGTGGTCTGGGCTCCCTCGGAAACTGTTTGCAAGGCTTCCAGCCAGGGGGGCTGAGGCTGGTATTTCTCAGGATGTTTCCAACAACTGTCGAGTGCGGCACGCCATACCTGTGTGACCCGCTTGACGTAGGCCGGGCTGCGCTGGCGCCCTTCGATTTTGATCGCGGCGATACCGATGGCCTGCAGTTCCGGAAGCAGGGCGAGGGTGTTCAGACTGGTCGGCTCCTCGATGGCATAGTAGGTGTGCCTGGCGACATCAAAGCGGCCTTTGCACAGGGTTGGATAAGCTGCCGCTTCTCCCTCCTGATAGCGATCGATCAGGATATTGTTAAGACGGGATTCCAGGCCCCCGGGGGTGTCCACCCAGCGTACGGCAGAGGCCGGAGAGCAGGCCCCGAAGGTGTTGGGGGACTGGCCGGTTACATAGGAGGACAGCAGGCATCGTCCTTCCACCATGACACACAGGCTGCCAAAACCGAATACTTCCAGTGGAACCGGGCTTTGTTCGGCCACTTGCTGCACCTGTTTCAATGACAGCACGCGTGGCACGACGACACGCTGGATGCCGAAGTTGTCGTGATAGAAGCGGATAGCCTCCGGGTTGGTCGCGGACCCTTGCACCGACAGATGCAGGCGCAGGTCAGGCCAGCGGCTGGCGGCATAGTCCATGACACCTATGTCGGCCAGGATCAGGGC
>CAZWJB010000228.1:0-2777 GCA_964634485.1 uncultured Thiohalobacter sp.
TACTGCCTGCATGACGGGTGGTTTGCCTGCTATCACAAACAGGCGTCCGCCGGGCTGTAGCAAATTGTGAAAGCTCTGGTGCAATACCGGCAGGGAACCGGTGACGGCAATCACGTCAAAGTCCGTGTCGGATTTCCAGCCCGCGGCGGCATCACCGGTAGCCAGCGTGACGTTATCGATTTTGTGCTGTTTCAACAGTACCTCGGCCTGGGCCGTGAAATCGTCGTACAGATCCACGGATTGTACGCTGCTGCCCAGCTTCGCCAGGCAGGCTGTCAGGTAGCCGCTGCCTGTGCCGATTTCCAGTATCTGATCGGTGGGTTGAATGGTAAGGCTTTGCAGTAATTTACCTTCCAGTTTTGGCGGCATCATGACCTGCCCATGGGACAGCGGCACACTGATATCGGTGAACGCCAGGGCGCGGTATTGTTCGGGTACAAAGTCTTCGCGCGGCGTACTGGAAAGGATCTCCAGAACCCGGTCATCCAGCACATCCCAGGGACGGATCTGCTGTTCGATCATGTTGAAGCGGGCCTGTTCCAGATTCATTGTAGTCATCATGGTATTTCCAATGCCAATAGCGCAGCAAAGGGTACGGTCTTTGCCTGGGTCAGGCAAGCGGCCCGCGCCCGGTCTTGCAATACGCCCGGCCTTTAGCTACCTTCATGGGCTTGCAGCTAGGGGTGCTCTTCATATTGAAGAGCTGAGAAACACCCTTTGAACCTGATCCGGTTAATACCTGCGCAGGGAAGCTGAAGTCTGCATCAGCCTTCCCCTGCCCCGAGCCTTGAAGAGAGGGAAAGGACCATGAGCGCCATCGCCGAAGAATTTGTCCAGAAAACCAGCGAGCTGTCCGCCGAGGTAACCCGGCCGTTTCCCGGTTCCCGGAAAATCTACGTCGAGGGTTCGCGCCCGGACCTGCGCGTCGGCATGCGGGAAATCCAGCAGGCCGACACGCCGGCCAGCATTGGCGCCGAAAGCAACCCGCCGATTACCGTGTATGACACCTCCGGCCCCTATACTGACCCTGAGGTGAGCATTGATCTGTTACAGGGGTTGCCGGCACTACGCACTGCCTGGATCGATGAACGCGATGACACACAATTACTGGATGAGCCCAGTTCCGAGTTCGGCCGCGTACGCGCCGCTGACCCGGAACTGGCCGCGTTGCGGTTCGAGCATATCAGCAGGCCGCGTCGTGCCCGAACCGGCGCCAATGTCACCCAGATGCACTATGCACGCCAGGGCATTATCACGCCGGAAATGGAGTTCGTCGCAATTCGCGAGAACCTGAAGCTGGAAGACCTCAAGGGCAGCGTACTGCTGCGGCAACACGCGGGACAGAGTTTCGGTGCCAGTATTCCGGAGCGCGTAACCGCAGAATTCGTGCGTGATGAGATTGCCCGTGGCCGTGCGATTATTCCCGCCAATATCAACCATCCGGAACTTGAGCCGATGATCATCGGCCGCAACTTCCTGGTGAAGGTCAACACCAACATCGGCAACTCTGCTGTCACTTCATCCATTGCTGAGGAAGTCGAGAAAATGGTCTGGTCCACCCGCTGGGGCGGGGATACGGTCATGGACCTGTCGACCGGCAAGAACATCCACGAAACCCGTGAGTGGATTATACGTAATTCACCGGTGCCGGTGGGCACCGTGCCGATTTATCAGGCGCTGGAAAAGGTTGACGGCAAGGCCGAGGACCTGACCTGGAAGCTGTTCCGCGATACGCTGATTGAACAGGCCGAACAGGGCGTGGACTACTTTACCATTCATGCCGGCGTACGTTTGCAGCACGTGCCGCTGACCGCGAACCGGGTGACCGGCATTGTGTCACGCGGCGGGTCGATTATGGCGAAATGGTGTCTCGCACACCACGAAGAGAGTTTTCTCTATACGCACTTCGCCGACATCTGCGAAATCATGCAAGCCTACGACGTGTCGTTCTCGCTGGGTGACGGTCTGCGCCCGGGGTCTCTGGCCGACGCCAATGACGCCGCGCAGTTCGGTGAACTGGAAACGCTTGGTGAGCTGACGAAGATTGCCTGGGACAATGACGTGCAGGTTATGATCGAGGGCCCTGGCCATGTGCCCATGCAGCTCATCAAGGAAAACATGGACAAGGAATTGCGCGATTGTTACGAGGCGCCATTCTATACGCTCGGCCCGCTGACTACGGATATTGCACCGGCCTATGACCACATCACCTCGGCCATTGGCGCCGCACAGATCGGCTGGTACGGTACTGCCATGCTGTGTTATGTCACGCCCAAGGAGCACCTGGGCCTGCCCAACAAGGAGGATGTGCGCGAGGGCATTATCACCTACAAGATAGCCGCACACGCCGCCGATCTTGCCAAGGGGCACCCGGGCGCACAGGTGCGCGACAATGCCATGTCCAAGGCGCGTTTCGAGTTCCGCTGGGAAGACCAGTTCAATCTCGGCCTGGACCCGGAAAAGGCGCGTGAGTTCCACGATGAAACCCTGCCTAAGGATTCTGCCAAGGTAGCGCACTTCTGTTCCATGTGTGGCCCGCATTTCTGTTCCATGAAAATTACCCAGGACGTGCGCAACTATGCCAAAGAACACGGCATGTCCGCGGACGAAGCGCTCAATAAAGGGATGCAGGAGAAGTCCGTGGAGTTCGTTAAGGGCGGGGCGGAGATTTACAGGAAAGCCTGAAAATGTAGGTTGGGCTGAGGAACGAAGCCCAACAAATAGCCGCAGATTGTTGGGCTTCGTTCCTCAGCCCAACCTACGGTTGCGGTCTGTTA
>CAZWJB010000229.1:0-2773 GCA_964634485.1 uncultured Thiohalobacter sp.
ACCATGGCATCGATAGCCCCGGGGTATACCGAGTAGGACTTGGTCAGACTGACTGGTAGCGCTGCGCTGTTGACCAGGTGTAACACCGCGATGGTCAGAATGTAGGCTCCAAAGAACCAGTTGGCGACGTAGATATGTTTGACCTGGCGTTTCACGATGGTGCCGAAGAACACCACCGCGTAGCTCACCCACACCACTGTGAGCAGAATATCGATCGGCCACTCCAGTTCTGCGTATTCCTTGCTGGAGGTGATACCGAGTGGCAGGGTGATGACCGCCAGCACAATAACCAGCATCCAGCCCCAGAAGGTGAAGGCCGCGAGCTTGTCGGAGAACAGCCGGGTCTGGCAGGTACGCTGCACAACGTAGTACGAGGTTGCGAACAGCGCTGAGCCGCCGAAGGCAAAAATAACTGCGTTGGTGTGCAACGGGCGCAGCCGGCCATATGACAGCCAGGGGAGATCCAGGCTCAGTTGCGGCCATATCAGCAGCGCAGCTATAAAGACGCCGACCAGCATGCCGACGATGCCCCACACGACGGTCATCACGGCGAACTGGCGTACAACCTTGTAGTTATACGTGGTCTGTGAGTCCATAGCGTTTCCCTATAGAGTTGATGGTTTTTGGAGTCAGCAGCAGCGCTCGCTGCTGCTGTTACGGGATACAGAAGGTATCAGAATTTCCTGCCGATGCCGAGCACAAAGCGCCGCTGAATGTTGCAGCCATCGCCGCAATCAGTGCGCCCCTTTTGAGTGGACTCATACTGAATATCCCCTGGTGAGCATTGAAAACCGGAGGCCAACTCTGGGGGTTGAGTCAATGCGCTGCATTGACTCAGATCAAGTCTCCATTTGAGAGCGCTAATTTGTGAGCTGTGAACGGAAGTCGACTTGCGCCGAACCAGCAGCTCGGGCTATGGGCCTGAAGATTTCTGTGGCTGCTGTTGTTGGCCGCAGTTAGCCCCCGAATAAGCGCACAGCTTTTCCCTGTCCAGCAATTCGATGTGTTTACGATCGACGTGTAGCAGCCTTTCATTCTGGAAGCGCGTGAACAGGCGGCTGACCGTCTCCAGTGCCAGGCCAAGATAGTTGCCGATATCGCTGCGCGACATACTCAGATTGAACTGGGTGGCGGAAAAACCGCGCCGTTGGAAACGATTGGAGATGCTGATGAGGAATGCCGCCAGCCGTTGTTCGGCGGATTTCTGGCCGAGGATTACCATGTTCTGCTCGTCATCGCGGATTTCCTGGCTCATCACCCGCAACAACTGGTGTCGCAGGCCATCCAGTTGAGTGCTCAGGTATTCCAGCTCCGTGAAGGGGATTTCGCAGATGCTGGTGGTTTCCAGTGCCTTGGCGGCCAGCGGGTGGCGGTTTTCGGCAATTGCGTCAAGACCTACCAGTTCGCCGGGCAGCTGGAAGCCCATCACCTGTTCCTGGCCGCCCTCGGAGGTGGTGTAGGTTTTCAGGGAACCCGAGCGTACGGCAAAGATGGACTGAAAACCGTCGCCGACGCGGAACAGGTGTTCGCCGCGTGTCAGCGGGCGTTTGCGGTCAATGATGGAGTCCAGGCGCTCAAGATCGTCCTTATCGATACCCACTGGCAAGCAGATTTCCTTGAGGCTGCACGCCTTGCAGGCAACCCTGATATCTTTCAGTGAAACGACGGATTCGAGTTTTCGGGTTGGCATAGAGAAAACACTTTCGCTGCTCAGTTTTCCATTGGAGCAAATTCATTGATCTATATCAATATTTAAAGAAGTTTTCACACAGCTGTTCTCTACCAGTCGGATTTCCGCTAGGATGCAAATCAGATATGACTCTCTGATTTGATTGAATAAAAAATGACTACTAGAACAGCGCAGGTGAAGCGCGACACGCTGGAAACGCAGATCATGGTGGAGCTGGATCTGGACGGCAGTGGCAAGAACAGCCTGGATACCGGCGTGCCGTTTCTCGAGCACATGTTGGAACAGATTGCCCGCCACGGCCTGCTGGATGTATCTGTTCAGGCCAGTGGCGACCTGCACATCGATGCCCACCACACAGTGGAGGATATCGGCATCACGCTGGGCCAGGCGTTTACGCAGGCGCTGGGCGACAGGAAAGGTATCCGCCGCTACGGGCATGCCTATGTGCCGCTCGACGAAGCGCTGTCACGCGTTGTGATCGATTTCTCCGGGCGCCCGGGGCTCGAATACCATGTCAGTTTTGCGCGTGCGCGTATCGGTGATTTCGACGTGGATCTGTTACATGAGTTCTTCCAGGGCTTCGCCAACCACGCCAATGTAACGTTGCACATCGATTGCCTGCGTGGCGACAATGCACACCACATTGCCGAAACGGTATTCAAGGCATTCGGCCGCGCCATCCGCATGGCGGCAGAGCCGGATCCGCGCATGGCCGGTATAATGCCGTCCACCAAGGGGAGCCTGTAGCCCAACGAGCGCTGCTTTCCGCCCAGCTATCAGTTACGCCGGTATGTCATCGATTGCCATTATTGATTACGGAATGGGGAACCTGCATTCCATCGCCAAGGCGGTAGAACATGTGGCGCCTGATTCACGGGTACAGATCAGCTCGGAACCCGGTCAAATACTGTCTGCTGACCGGGTGGTGTTCCCCGGTGTGGGTGGGATCGGTCACACCATGCAGGAACTGACGCGTACCGGCCTTGGCGAAGTGGCGCGCCAGGCCGCCGCCAGCAAACCCATGCTGTGTATCTGCGTGGGTATGCAGGCGTTGTTCGAACGCAGTGAGGAAAACGACGGCAC
>CAZWJB010000230.1:0-2772 GCA_964634485.1 uncultured Thiohalobacter sp.
CAGATTGGGCACGGTAGCGGCGTCTATACCTTCCAGTGCCCAGTCGTCAGCCTTGAAGTTTTCATACATATAGTTGAAGTTGATACTCGTCGATTTGTTGTACGGATATTCCAGCCCAAGCTTTACCTGGTGAAGCTTGCTGCGCAGTTTGGGATACTCGGAGTTCAACCCGCTGGTATCGTTCTTGGTTTCACCCTCCGAGCGCGCAAAGCTGTATTCGAGACTGGCATCCATGCGGCCCAGAATATCCGGGTAGCGAACTCCGGTTGTACTGGTGTAAAACGTATCATCTGTTCGTCCTTCCCAGTCTGGATTTGAAAAAGACTGGCTATTGGCCTGCCGCGACCATATGTCTTCCTTGTAGGTGGCCGCATAGACCGAAACATCCCGGGGAAACAGGTAGGATGCGTCGATACCGTAGCGCCTGTAGGTACTGCGTTGCAGCCCTATGTCCGATTTTTTGTAGTTGTCTTTATTGTATTCCAGTTCGACACCCAGGTTGAGTCGCTCGCTGGCATAAGAGGATACATAGATCTTGTAACCATTGCGCTCACGGTCCGCCATATTGTATTTCCGCATCAGCGTATTCTGGGGGTCGGCGACGTTGGTGAACGTTTTATAGGTGGAACCATCACGATCTTCCGTGTAAATCTTGAAATCAAGATCGGCATAATCAGATGTCTTTGCCCTGAGCTGGACCCATAGCCGGTCAGTAGTTGTTTCGTCGCGCTCCTGGCGGGTACGCTCGTCAGCCTCGTAATCATATCCTGCGCTAAGACGCGTACGCGCGGGCAGCCGGTATTCACCGCGCAGCCGGTAATCATAGCGCTGGTAGTCATAGGCAACATTTCTGGCGCTGTCGGCTGAATTGAACAGGTCGGTTACAACATAGTTATAGGTATTCTCCGAAGTTTTGTTATTGCGCTCGTTGTAACGGAACTCGCCCTGCAGGGTGAGCTTCTGCAATGGCGACGAAACAGCACGCAGGTTGATATTGGTGGTGTCCACTTTGGCGTTGGCCGAGTTGCGTGGCAGCGCGTCTGTTGCGATCAATGCGTTGCTGGTGTAGGACTGAAAACCTTCGTCCTGTTCCATGCGCCCCAGGCTGATCTGCCCGTTTAGCGTAGTACGCATGGGAAGTAATACTGAACCGGCAAGCGCAACCTGGTGTGACTCGTTATCGGGGCCCAGGGCCATGCGACCAGTGTCTGCGCCTGGTGCTGAAGTGTACGCATTGTCCCAGCTGAGGCTGGAGTTATCATTGTCATAGAAAGAACCACGATAACTCATGTTCACCTGCCAGCTATCGGCATTGTAGGCGGCAGTGACTTCCATCTCGTCGGTAGTGTCATCGACCGGGCTGGCAAACATGGCTGCATCGAGGAAAAAACTGCCCGAAGAGATAGCATTACCATCGCGTTCCTGGCGCCGGTAATTAACATCGAACGCCCAGCGACTGGTCGGCGTGTAACCGACGCCGATATTGTAAATATCCCAGTCCCGATCGATCTTGACGCGTTGCAGCGAATTGTCCAGTTGGGTCATACCCTGGGTGGTCGGTGCGCGCACCCAGTCAGCCGGCAGGCTCAGTGCATCGTTACCACTGTACGGCGTGGAGGTACTGTCAAATATCTTGCGCGGAATACCCTGGTAAGAGGCCCGCACCTTGTACAAGCCCTGTTTACCGCCTTCAATGAACAGGGCGCGCGAGTCCTGGCCGAGACGGTAGCCTTCAAAGCGCATGAATTCGGCATCTTCACCCAGGTAGCGTGCAAACACATCGCCGAACAGGTACAGACCATCGTCCTCCAGACCGGTGTAGTCACCAAACCTGAAATTTTCACCGGATACATAGCCGGGACCGGCCTTGATATCCAGTTCCCAGCCACTGGCAGGGCCGCACAGCTCACAGGTCGGAGGATCTGTTCCCTCTGCCAGTGCGCTGCCATTCACGAGCACGGTCGCAATGACTGTGCAAGTAAATAGCCGAACCTGGTGTCTATGCTTTGTCATGGGCATCATCTCCAGCCATCACCGCATCAGCTTCGCACCTGAAGGGTGGTTGGAGCCATGAATCTGGCTGTGACAGTTCACACAGCTTCTCCCGACCAGGAAAGCAGACGGGTTGTTATCGGACAGACCGTTGCGTGTCAGCGACAGACTGGGGTGCCCGGCCTGCGAATGACAGGACTGACACAGCAAGGGTGGCCGCCGCGCCAGCATCGCCGGGTGAATCGAGCCATGCGGGTAGTGGCACAGTGAACAGTCCTCACTGGCCGGCGCGTGCTCGAAAAGATAGGGGCCGCGCAAATCGGTGTGGCAGCTCCAGCACAATTCGTTGAGGGTATTCTTTTTCAGCAAGGCATCGGCCGTCGAGTGATGCGGGTTGTGACAGGATGTGCACGCCATGACACCGAAGCGTACCGGGTGCGCATAGGGTTTCAGACTGTCGGCACGCTGCTTCTTGTGACAGTCGAAGCAAACCCCCGCCTGCTCGGTCAACAGGCTCACCGGGTCCACTGGTTTGTGCAGGCTGTGGCAGTCGGCACAGGCGATATCATTGCGTTCATGCACACTACCGGTCCACGGCATACCGACGTCCCTGGTGTGGCAGTTCATACAGGACGCGTTCTGTTCCTTGATTGGTGTATCACTATTGCCGCCAAAGCGGATGACCGGTTCGTGGCCTGCACCCACGTTACGTCGTCCCGCGTGCTCGCCACCGGCGCCGTGACAGCTCTCGCACTGGCGATGCGCAAACGGGGTATTGGG
>CAZWJB010000231.1:0-2765 GCA_964634485.1 uncultured Thiohalobacter sp.
CCCCAATCTCCATGTGTGCGTTGTGCGACTGGATCAGACGCTCTACAAAGAATTCCAGGTGTCCGCCGGCAGCACTCGGTACCGGCCATTTATCGGTTTTCTGGGCAAGATTCTTGAATGCCATCGCCGAACGGCTGCGTGGAAATGCCTTAACCACAGCACGCTGCTTGCGTACCGCCTTGCGCAGATAATCATCGTGCGGGACGACCCCCATGAATTCCAGAGTGACATCCAGATAGCGATCGGTTACTCGTGAAATTTTATTAAACAATTCCCTTCCCTCCTGTGCGCTTTGTGTCTGGTTTGCAAGCACTCTGAAGTGCTGAATATCGTATTCTGTATTCAGCACCTTGATGAGTGCGTAGGCATCGGTTATTGATGCAGGTTCGTCACAGACCACCACTACAACCTCCTGGGCGGCGCGACTGAAACTGGTAACACTTTCATTGATTCCGGCGGCGGTATCGATAATCAGGGTATCGACATCGTGATTGAGTTCGCTGAAGGCGCGAATCAGGCCGGCGTTCTCCATGGTGGAAAGTTCGGCGAGACGTTTTACACCAGAGGCAGCAGGAACTACCATAATATCGGAAGGACCTTTCAGAATGACTTCTTCCAGCGTGCGTTTGCCGTCGATAACGTGCGAAAGGTTGTAATCCGGCTTCAGACCCAGCAGTACATCAACATTGGCAAGACCGAGATCGGCGTCCAGCAGCATGACGCGTTTCCCTATATCCGACATGGCTACGGCAAGATTTACCGAGACGTTGGTTTTACCAACACCGCCCTTGCCACTGGTTATCGCGATTACTCTTACCGGGTTTGGTTGTGCCATACGTCGTAATCCAGCGGCCTGATCCATTCGCGCCTCAGACAGAAACATGCGTCCGGAGCCCTCCAAATTGTTCGGCCATGAGTGTATCCCCGGGCAAATCTTCGCTGAGAGCCAGTTGCGCGGCCAGCTGCACAAGATCCTGTGCACGTGCGGGGTGCATATCCTCGGGCACGCGCTGACCATTGGTAGTGAACATCAGTGGCAAACCTTGCCTGATGACTGCAGACAGCACACCGCCAAGGCTGGCGGCTTCGTCCAGTTTGGTCAGGATGGCGCCATCCGTGGGAACCGCAGAAAATGCCTGCACGGTTTCATCCAGCACCGACGGATGCAGAGTGGCTGACAACACCAGCAGGGTACGTATCGGAATACCGCTGTCGGACAGGGTCGTGAACTGCTCGGTCAGACGCACATCGCGCTGGCTCATGCCCGCGGTATCAATCAATACCAGGCGCTTGTCCGCCAGACTGTTGAGTGTGGAACGCAATTCATTATGATCGGAAGCTACCTGTACCGGGATTCCCAGCAGGCGGCCATAGGTCATCAGTTGCTCGTGAGCACCAATGCGATAGCTGTCGGTGGTCACCAGCGCGACGTGGCGCTGGCCATGGCGTAACACGTAACGTGCAGCCAGTTTGGCGATGCTGGTGGTCTTGCCAACACCGGTGGATCCAACCAGCGCGACAACACCGCCCTGTTCCAGCAGATCGTTGTCGACAACGGGAACTATCGCGGAAAACTCTGCCAGCGCCAGTTGCCAGGCGTGTGCCTCATCACGCGCGTGCACCGCAGGCGCGGAGAGCTGTTCGATAAGAGAGGTGCTCAGCTCCATGTTACGCAGGCGGCGCATGACACCTGTATGCAAGGGTTCACGCCGATCCAGTTCACCCCAGGCCAGATGCGCAAGCTGATTTTCCAGCAAACCGCGCAGCTGTCTGATTTCTTCCTTCACAGAGACCATGGCAGGATCCTGTGACCAGGTGACTGTCTGGCTGACAGCCGGCGTACGCGTCGGCCTGTCTGTAGATGGTTCGTCAGCAGCTGGCGAAGCTGCCGCAGTAGTTTCTGGTGCTGTTTCAAAGTCTCTGTTTTCCAGCAAGGATTCGTCATAGTCGGTAGCGGATATAATCTCGACACCCCCGTCCACTTTACGATTCGAAAGAATCACTGCATCCGCGCCCTGGGCCTCGCGCACCAGGCGTATGGCCTGACGCATATCCGGTGCAAAAAAGCGTTTGACTTTCATTCCAGTACCTCACTGTTCAGGTTGGCCAGCGGTTTCGCTTCCATCCCCTGTCGTTCAAAGCTCATGCTGCCGCACCTCCGTCCTGCTGTACACCGAGACCGGGTGTGCCTGTACCTATGCTGGCAACCACTTTGATCTGCTTGTTATCCGGTATCTCGTTATATGCGAGTACCTGCAGTCCCGGGATGCTGTGCCGTACCAGTTTTGCCAGCCATGGCCGGATTGCCGGTGTAACCAGCAGAATGGACGGCTGACCTGCGGCCTCCTGCCTGCGAGCGCTTTCGGCCAGCGACTGGTGCATCCTTTCCGCCAGCCCGGGTTCGATCCCGGCGCCTCCTTCCGAAACTGCCTGAATGGAAGTTTGCAATATCTGTTCCAGTGACGGGTCAAGGGTGATGACCTGCACTTCCGGTCCCATCCCATTGATATGCTGGATAATTGAGCGGCCGAGAGCGACACGGGCAGCAGCCGTTAAAGCGCCGGGATCTTGACTCCTTGAGCCGGTCTCCGCGAGTGTCTCGGCAATGGTACGCATATCACGGACCGGAATACGTTCTTCCAGCAGGTTCTGCAGAACCTTCAGCACCACGCCAATCGACAGGGTGCCCGGCACCAGGTCCTCGACCAGTTTGGGCGCCGTCTTGGACAACACATCCAGCAATTGCTGGACCTCTTCATGACCGA
>CAZWJB010000232.1:0-2753 GCA_964634485.1 uncultured Thiohalobacter sp.
GCGGCGGGCATCGCCCGGCCAATAAAATGCGGCGGCGGAAACGGGAATAGAGGGTTTCCGAATGAAAAAAGCGGAACGCGTTTTTGGCCTGCACGCCGTCACCAGCTTGCTGCAACGTAATCCCGCGCGGGTATCGCGGTTGCTGGCGCTGGAATCCCGTGACGATGTCCGCATGCAGGAGGTGCTGGCGCTGGCCGACAAGGCCAACGTGCCGGTACGCCGCGTTTCGCGCCGCGAACTGGATGAGCTTGTGTCCGGCGTCAGTCACCAGGGCGTGGTGGCGGAAACCGGGGGTGCGCCGGGTCTTGGTGAAAAACAACTTCCGGATCTGATAGACGGGCTTAAAAGGCCGGCATTCCTGCTGATACTCGATGGTGTACAGGACCCCCATAACCTCGGTGCCTGCTTGCGTAGCGCTGAAGCTGCCGGCGTAGATGCCGTTATTATCCCCCGGGACCGCTCTGCACCGCTGAATTCGACGGTTCGAAAAGTTGCCTGCGGTGCAGCGGAAACTGTGCCGGTGGTGCGTGTAACCAACCTGGCGCGCACACTGCGTGCGCTGAAAGATGCCGGCGTATGGATTTATGGTGCTGCTGCCGAGGCCGAATCGGCTCTCTACGAGACAGACCTGTCCGGCGCACTGGCGCTGGTGCTGGGCGGTGAGGGTAAGGGTCTGCGGCGCCTGACACGGGAGCATTGCGATGGACTGGTAGCGATTCCGATGACGGGTTCGCTGAGCAGTCTGAATGTATCGGTGGCAACGGGTGTGTGCCTGTTCGAAGCCAGGCGCCAGCGAGACAATTTTTTTAAACCAACTCTCGAGGAGAGTCCGAAATGAAGTCATCCCTTATGAAACGGATTATTGTGTTGCTGGTCTCGGTTTCATTTTTCAGCACGTACTCGCTGCCTGCCTGGTCGGGCATTGTCACAACAGACCAGTTGCTGCAGCAGCAGCTTGAGGTGCTGAATAAAAGCTCGCTGGTTGCCATGCTCGATCGTGACGATGTGCGCCAGCAGCTGGTTGAGCGTGGCGTGGATCCTGATTATGCCAAGGCACGCATCGCCGCGCTCAGCGACGCACAGATCGAAGAGCTCAAGGATAATATAGATACCCTGCCTGCCGGTTCCAGCGTGGTCGGAATCCTGGTTGCCGTGCTGCTGGTGCTGGTAATTCTCGATATTATCGGCGTTACCAACATCTTCAGCTTTATCCATTCCCCGTCAAAGTAATGTCATGATGGCAGTGGTGATGCGCAGGGTGTGCCTGGCAGGCACGCTCTGCGCTACGCTGCTGGTGGCCGCCTGTGCACCCTGGCGGGTACAGGAAACGAATCCATCTCTGCCGGTCGAACCCTTCCGGGAGCTGGTCGAGACGCCGTTCTTTCCGCAGGACAAGTACCAGTGCGGACCCGCATCGCTGGCGACGGTGTTGAATGTCGCGGGTGCCGGCGTTTCACCGGAACAACTTCAGCCGCTGGTCTATCTGCCCGGCAACAAGGGCAGCCTGCAGGCTGAAATGCTGGCAGCGGCGAGTCACTACGGGTACCTGGCGGTGCCTGTTCCAGCGGCGCTGGACAGCTTGTTACAGGAGTTGTCCGACGGGCGTCCGGTGCTGGTGCTGCAAAACCTTGGCGTTGCGGTATTGCCGGCGTGGCATTACGCCGTGGTGATTGGCTACGATCTGGAACAGCGTGTTTTCTACCTGCGCTCCGGACGTGACAGACGCAAGGTCTACAGTTTCAGACGGTTCCTGAAAACCTGGTCGCGCGCCGGTAACTGGGCAATGGTGGTGGTCGAACCTGGCGAGGTGCCGGTATCCGCCACTGCCACCGTTTATTTGCAGGCGGCAAGCGCACTGGAACGGCAGCACAACCCGGCCGCGGCATGGCGGGCTTATGCTGCGGGGACCCGGCGCTGGCCTGACCAGTACTTGCTGTGGGCGGCTGCCGGCAACGCAGCTTACACCCTTGAACGCTTTGCCGATGCCGAAGCGGCTTACCGCGAAGCCCTGTCTCTGCAGCCGGGTGCGGTACCCATTATGAATAATCTGGCCCTGGCGCTGGCCGCGCAGGGTTGCACGCCGACGGCGCTGGCAGTGCTGGATTGCGCTATCAGGCATGCACCGGCGAATGCCGTTCTTAATACAACATTGTATGAAATCAATATGTTAAGAAAAGATGTCGGGAGTTGCAGGGATTTTGCCTGTACCCTGCCCGACGCCGGGATTCGACCCTGATACCGGTTGCGGATCAGCCGTTAGTTGCGTAGAATTCGCTCGTTTTTGCGTGCTTAGGCGCGCTTAACTCCTTGCTTTTCGCACTGGCGGAAGGCTGCCAATCCAAAGGGAGCATTAAATGCGTCACTATGAAGTAGTATTCCTGGTCCATCCGGACCAGAGCGAGCAGGTACCCGCGATGATCGAACGTTACCGTTCCACCATCGAATCCGCGGGCGGTAAAATCCACCGCCTGGAAGACTGGGGCCGCCGTCAGCTCGCCTATCCAATCCAGAAACTGGCCAAGGCTCATTACGTGCTGATGAATATCGAGTGCGGCACGGCTGAACTGGGCGAGCTGGAAAGTGCTTTCCGTTTCAACGATGCCGTATTGCGCAATATGATTATTTCGCGCAAAGAGGCGGTCACCGATGTATCGCTGCTGGCCAAGCGCGTTGATGACAGGAAAGATCGCGACCGCGAAGAGGCACCACGCAAGAGCGCAGCCGCTGAGAGTGTCAGTGCGGCTGAAGATGCC
>CAZWJB010000233.1:0-2752 GCA_964634485.1 uncultured Thiohalobacter sp.
TCAACACTGTACTTCCCGTAACCCAGCAGCACATAGCCGGGATCCGGCAGTGCCACCAGGGCGACCGTCACCGAGGCGAGCAGTGCCACAAGTGCCAGCAGCAGCCATTTCATGGCGCGATTTCCGTGTTGCGCTCAGGCAAGGCCTGTTCTGTTTCCGTGGCTGTTGGTTCAGGGCTGGCTGCTTCTGGTACAACGGGTGGCACAGACTGCTGCGCACCGAGTTTCAACTGCTGACGCAACAGGTGCAGGGAAGCGGAGATATCGGGCAGTTCAGGCGCTACATCAATAGCAGATAACTGCCCCAGTTGCTGCAGAAATTCCTTCACGCGTGCGTCTTCAGCAGAAAAATACGCTTCCAGCCAGTCCGCAGTGGTAGTCAGTGTCGCGCGGTACTGGACGCTATCGTCACGCAATAACGCCAGACGCGCCGCAGACAGCTGCAGGCGCAGGTTCTCGCGCAGGAAATACTCTCGCTCGGGCGGCAACATCGGGCTAACCGGTTTGTCATGCTCTCGAATGCGAAACAGACCGGACAGCGATGACCATAGCAGCGCCGGCAGCTCACGCCAGTCCTGTACCGTCGCAGCGGTCCCGGAACCAACGGTTTCGGTTTTTACCGCAGGCTGATACTTGCTGCCCCGCACCACCAGTTCATCGATAGTTTCCATCAGGGCACTCAGCTTTGCCGAGATGCCAGCGACATCCACAGGGGCAACCGCGCGCAGGGATTCCAGCTCCCTTGCCAGCTGCTCGCGCACATTCAGAAACTGCGGGTCTGCCAGCTCCAGCAAGCGGGCATCCGCTGCCTGGAGCGCCAGCTGCGCCGTTTTCAGGTCGCGCTGTAACTGCAAGCGCTGGTTGGCGATACGCAGCAGGTATTCCACTTCAGCCAGACCCCAGCCCTGTTCACTCCGCCCCACCAGCGCCGCCAGTACACTGACACGGTCCGCAACACTTTGCTGTTCCTCAGCCAGTTTTTCCAGCCGGCTATCAATCTGCTGTTGTTCGTCCCGCACCGTTCGCCCAACGCTGTCCAGCGAGGAACGCAGTGGCTCGATTCGATTTTCCAGCCTGGTTTCCGTGCCCGCCTGTGCACCGGCAAGTTGCTGCAGTTCATGCCAGGAAAAATACGCCGTGGCGGCCAGACCGATAGACAAGCCCAATGCCAGCAGCGATAACACCAGGGGCGCTCGCACAACTGGCCTTTCAGGCCTGGGTTGATCATCCCGGGGCTGCTCGGGCTCAGCTTGCGGGTTTGTATCCGGTACGGTTACGGGCTGTGATTCGTTCATAGGGAACAAGTGGCTGATTTGATTTAGGTCTGGTTACTGCATTGTACCTGACGCCGCCAGGTCAGCAATGCATCCAGTACCGCCGTATCGGTTGCGCTGTTCGCTACCAGCGGCGGTTTTTCGAAACCCAGCTGCCTTGCAAATACAGCCAGGCGCTCACTGACAACCAGCAAGGGCGTCGCCAATAAAAACGATTTGCCGGAAGATCCCAACATTTCGACCAGGTTTTGCAAACTTTCAACGCTATTTACCAGCACGATATCAATCAGACCAGCACGCCACCTGGCTAATATCGCGCTACTGTCAACGCGCGGGCGAATACGCCCGTAGGCTTCAACATACTCAACCCGGGCACCGCGCTCACGCAGCGTATTCGCCAGCAGGTCGCGGCCGCCACCGCCACGGAAAATTACACAGCGCTTGCCATCCACCTGCTGCATGGGTGTCAGTGCCAGCAATCCCTCGCTGTCGAAGTGGTGCTCCGGCAACAGGTCCGCCACCAGACCAAAACGCTTGAGCTCCTCGGCAGAGCGTTTGCCGATAACGGCGATGCGTACCGACTCCGGCCACGCGCGCTTCTCCAGAATCAACGGCACGGCCATATTCACCGCGTTGGCGCTAACGAAAAAGGCCCAGTCGAATGCATCCAGCTGTTCGCTGAATTTCACCACTTCCTGTGGGTCCGCTGGCTTGATAATTTCCAGCACCGGGAAACGAAACGCCGTTCCGCCCTGCTGTTCAATCAGCTCACACAGTGTGCCAGCCTGCGCCGCAGGACGCGTCACCAGCACACCTGCTCCCTTTAGGGGACCAGCATCCGCTGTCACCCCCGCGCCTCGCCATAGACTTCGTCCAGTATCTGTTTGGCACCACGGGACAACAGGTCTTCTGCCAGTACCCGTCCCAGTTCTTCGGCATCTTCCGGTTTGCCGCTGACAACACCTTGCACCAGTCTGGTTCCGTCGGGGCTGCCTACCAGGGCCCGTAACAGGATGACACCGTGGCTGATTTCAGAGTATCCGGCGATGGGTACCTGGCAGCCACCCTGCAGCGCTTCGTTGAGCGCCCGCTCAGCGGCAATGCGTGTCGCTGACTGCACATCATTCAACTCGGCAACGAGTTCAGACAGACGGGCGTCGTCACTGCGAATCTCGATACCAATAGCGCCCTGACCAATGGCTGGCAGAAACTGCTCCGGCGGCAGGAATTCTGTGATACGCGCCTCCCAGCCCATGCGCTTTACCCCGGCCGCAGCCAGCATAATGGCATCGTATTCCCCGTTATCGAGCCTGGACAAGCGGGTGTTGACGTTGCCGCGCAGATCCAGAATCCGGAGATCCGGGCGGCGTGCGCGTAACTGACTCTGGCGGCGCAGGCTGGAGGTGCCCAGCCTGGCCCCCTGGGGCAGTTCGTCGATACTCGAACAGGTGTTTGAAATCAGTACGTCACGCGGGTCTT
>CAZWJB010000234.1:0-2745 GCA_964634485.1 uncultured Thiohalobacter sp.
CCTGTACAACACGGAAAAACAGCTCAAGTCCGGAACCCCCCGGCATTCACTGACTGCCAGCGCACGGCTGTCACTTCTCCCGGGCCGCTGCATTCAGCGCTTCAGCGTGCCAGGCCAGGTGCTCACCGATGAAGCTGGCGATAAAATGATAGCTGTGGTCGTAACCTTCCTGCAGGCGCAACGTAAGCGGTATGCCGGCTGCCTCGCAGGCAGCCTGAAGGTTCTGCGGATACAGGTGCTCGGCAAGAAACTCGTCGGCTATGCCCTGATCGACCAGCATGGACGGCGCCTTCGCACCCGCCTGTATCAGGCAGGTGGCATCCCAGGCTTCCCAGTCCTTGCGGTTATCACCCAGGTAGGCACTGAAACAGCCCTCGCCCCAGCTGCTCTGCAAGGGATTACAGACCGGCGAAAAAGCCGATACCGAGCGATAGGTCCCCGGGTTCTTCAACGCACATATCAGCGCTCCGTGACCGCCCATGGAATGTCCTGCAACGGATTTCAGGCCGGGGATCACCGGAAAGTCCGCCTCAATCAGTGCGGGAAGTTCCTGCACAACATAATCATACATATGGTAGTGCTTCGACCAGGGCTGCCGTGTCGCGTTGACATAGAAACCGGCGCCCTGCCCCAGGTCGTAACGATCCGCGGCATCGGGCACGTCGTTACCGCGCGGACTGGTGTCGGGTATGATCAATGCCAGGCCCAGTTCAGCCGCGTAGCGCTGGGCGCCGGCCTTGGTGCGAAAGTTATCGTCGCTGCAGGTTAGACCGGATAACCAGTAAACAGCCGGAACCTTGCGGCTCTCTGCCTGTGGCGGCAGGTAGACAGAGAAGGTCATGCGGCAGTGGCAGCTGTCCGAGTCGTGCTGGTAGCGGTTCAGCCAACCGCCGGATTCCTTGATGGCTTCAATTTTTTCCATGCGCCTACTCCTGGAAAATGATAACCGAGCGAATGCTTTTACCCTCGTGCATCAGGTCAAACGCCGTGTTGATGTCTTCCAGCGGCATGCTGTGGGTCACCATGCTGTCCAGTTCGATTTTACCGTTCATATAGTTCTCGACATAGCCCGGCAGTTCGCTGCGACCCTTCACGCCGCCAAACGCCGAGCCTTTCCAGGTGCGTCCCGTGACCAGTTGAAAAGGCCGTGTGCAGATTTCCTGTCCGGCACCGGCGACACCGATAATGGTCGAGACACCCCAGCCCATGTGGCAGCATTCCAGCGCATCGCGCATGACCGTGACATTGCCTATGCATTCAAAGGAGTAATCGACACCGCCATTGGTCATTTCCACAATGGCTTCGGTAACGCCGATATCCAGTGTTTTCGGGTTAACAAAATCGGTAGCCCCCAGGGCTTTCGCTATTTCAAACTTGTCCGGGTTCACATCGACGGCAATGATGCGCCCGGCTTTTGCCATCACTGCGCCCTGTATGACCGACAGGCCAATGCCGCCCAACCCGAATACCGCGACCGTAGCGCCCGCTTCAACCTGTGCGGTATTGAGCACCGCGCCAATACCGGTGGTAACACCACAACCCAGCAGGCAGACCTTGTCCAGTGGTGCAGCGGGGTTGATTCTGGCCAGGGCGATTTCCGGTACCACGGTGTATTCAGAAAAGGTCGAGCAGCCCATGTAGTGATAGATAGCTTTGCCGTTGTGGGAAAACCGGCGCGTACCGTCCGGCATGTAACCCGTCCACAGCGTAGACGCGATCGTCTGGCAGAGGTTGGACCGGGTCGATTTGCAGTACTCGCAGTGGCCGCACTCGGGAATGTAAAGCGGGATCACATGGTCACCCGGCTTCAGACCCTTTACGCCGGGACCACACTCGAGCACTTCACAACCGCCTTCGTGGCCGAGCACACAGGGAAAGGCGCCCTCCGGATCTTCGCCCGATAAGGTAAAGGCGTCGGTATGACAGACACCGCTGGCCACCACTTTCAGCAGCACCTCACCTTCCCGCGGACCTTCAACGTCAATCTCTTCGATAGACAGCGGTTGTTTGGGCGCCCAGGCAACTGCGGCTCTTGCTTTCATACGAATTCCTTGCAGTCAGTCGTCGTTTTGCGAGGGCGCCTACACTAACTGAAATACACCGGCGCCACAATTTCAGCGCCAGACACAGGAAACATAAACCCCCGGCATCGCCCGGATTGCATTGACACGGATCAAGTCACAGACGCCACAGGCCTGCTAGTCTTTTTCGTAGACATGCTCGAACCTGCGGGAAAGGAGATACCAACATGAATTCAAAGGTCAACATCACAGTCAGCGACATGATGCAGCGCGAGGTGTTTGCAGTGGAAAGCGACTGGCCGCTCGACCAGCTGGCACGCTTTTTCACCGACCACCAGATATCCGGTGCGCCGGTCATTGCGGAAAACGGCAGCCTGGTCGGCGTGGTATCACTGACCGACATTGTGCGCCATGACGGCACAGCGGAAAGCCATGCCAGGGAACACAGCACGCACGAGTACTATCTGCACGGCCTGGAAATGCAGGTCGGTCAGAGTGTCAGCAGGGCCTTCCATATCGAGGAAGAATCATCGGTCACCGTGCAGGACATCATGACGCCGATGATTTTTGAAATCAGCGAGAATGCCAGCCTGCAGGAAGCTGCCGACACCATGGTCAAGGGACTCATCCACCGCCTTTTTGTAACCCGGAAAGGCCACATCGTGGGCATTGTGACAGCGCTGGATATTCTTGCTTCGGTACGCGACCAGTAAAAAGGAGATCG
>CAZWJB010000235.1:0-2720 GCA_964634485.1 uncultured Thiohalobacter sp.
GATTGAAGCGTTTGACCGCTTTCATCAGGCCAATACCGCCTTCCTGGATTAAATCGGCCAGCGGCAGACCGTAGCCACCGTAGCCACGTGCAATCTTGACCACGAAGCGCAGGTGCGAAAGCACCAGCTCGCGCGCGGCGTCCAGGTCATCATGATCACGCAGGCGCAGCGCCAGTTCCGTTTCACGTTCGGCGCTGAGCACCGGATACCGGTAGATCTCGCGCAGATAACTATCCAGATTCTCACTGGGGACCGGCAGCGTCATGGCATGTGTATTGACCAAAGCGTTACTCATTCTTGCGTAACCTCCATTTTCAACTGTTCGCAATTTTAGCACTCTACCGATGGGAGTGCTAACTATTGGGAAAGTTCCTTGAAATACAGTGAGTAAACTTGATTCAGATCAAAAATGCGGGGGTCACCGGCCTCCAGGAGATCCCATGACGAAAGATATTGTACGGGAGTGGTATCAGGTAGGTTCGATGGCGGCGAGGTGGCGGCCGACTGCCAGCCATGCGCCGAGCAGGCCCAGCGCGGCCCCTGTTGCCAGCAGGCCGAGGGTGTCGGTGAAGGACAGGGTGTGAAGACTGAAACCGCTCTGGTAGAGGCCGGCCAGCTGGCGCACGGGGTTATACAGCTGCAGGAAGGCGATCTCGACCAGCACGCCGGCCAGTATTGCGCCTGCCAGGCCATACCACAGGCCGCTGTAGAGGAAGGGCCGGCGGATAAAACCGTTGGTTGCACCAATCAGCTTGGTGATTTCGATTTCTTCGCGACGGCTCTGGATCTCCAGGCGGATGGTGTTGCCGACAATCAGCAGTACCGCCAGTCCCAGCAGCGCGCCGATGACCCGGATCGAACGGCGCACGATGTCGACAATGGCGCTGAAGCGCCGTACCCATTGCAGGTCAAGTTGTGCCAGCTCTACTTCCGGCAGTTTGCGCAGTTTTTCCAGCAACGCGGCGGCTGCATCGGCATCCGCGTGGTCCCGGTCCGGTTTGACCGAAATAACCGCCGGCAGCGGGTTCTCGTCCAGCACATCCAGCGCTTCACCAAACCCGGACAGCGCCCTGAACTCAGCCAGTGCCTGCTCGGGGGTGATGAGTTGCAGGCTGTCGATTTCCGGCATTTGCGCCAGTTTTTTCTGCAGCGCGCCGGCCTGCTGCAGGGATACGGAGCGGTGCAGGAACAATGACAGATTGGTGTTGCCGTCCCACTGGGTGCTGAGGCGCTGCAGGTTGCCGGTCAGCAGGTACAGGCTTGAGGGCAGCGCCAGTGCGATGGCGATCACGGCGACTGTCATCAGCGAGCTCGAAGGCGTGCGGTACAGCCGCCCCAGGCTGTTCAGCGCGACCTGGGCGTGACGCGTCATCCAGTTATGCAGAAAGCGTGGCAGTTTCATGTGGCGGCACCGGCCACGCTTTTGACCAGCCGTCCCTGGTGCAGTCGCAGTTGCACATAGGGCAGCTGTGAGATCAGGTCGAGGTCGTGGCTCGCGATCAGTACCGAGACACCGACCTGGTTGAATTGTTCGAACAGGTGCATGATATCGCGCGATAATTCGGGGTCGAGATTACCCGTGGGTTCGTCGGCCAGCAGCAGTGGCGGCTTGTTGACCACGGCCCGGGCGATGCCGACACGTTGTTGTTCACCACCCGACAGGGTGATGGGCAGGGCGCGTTCCTTGTCGAGCAGGCCCACCTTGTCCAGCGCGGCGCGCACCCGTCGGCTGACATCCTGGTGCCGGTAGCCGGCGATTACCAGCGGCAGCGCCACATTATCGAATACGGTGCGGTCGAACAGCAGCCGGTAGTTCTGGAAAATCATGCCGATTTTGCGGCGCACATAGGGAATACGGCGCTTCGGTGTGCGCGACAGGTTTTCACCGTCGAGGAACAATTGGCCGCGTGTGCTGCGTTCCAGCAGTGCGATCAGTTTCAGCAGTGTACTTTTGCCGGCGCCGGAATGGCCGGTCAGAAATGCCATGGCACCGGCGTGCAGGTGAAAACTCACTCCCTGCAGGGCGTCATGCCCGCCGGGGTAGCGCTTGCAGACATTATCAAAACGGATCATTTACCGGGTTTCAAACAGGGCGTCTACAAACTCGCTGGCGTCAAATGGTCGCAAATCCTCGATAGCCTCACCGACACCGATAAACCGGATCGGGATGCCCAGTTGTTTGGCGATGGCGAAAATGATGCCGCCTTTGGCGGTGCCGTCGAGCTTGCTGAGCGAAATACCGGTCAGGCCGATGGCGGCGTTGAACTGCTGTGCCTGGTTGAGCGCATTCTGGCCGGTGCCGGCATCCACCACCAGCATGACTTCGTGCGGCGCGTCGGGGTCCAGCTTGCCCAGTACCCGCTTTATTTTTACCAGTTCTTCCATCAGGTTGGACTGGGTGTGCAGGCGCCCGGCGGTATCGGCGATCAGCACGTCAATGTTGCGTGCCTGCGCAGCCTGCAGGGCATCAAAAATGACCGAGGCGGAATCGGAACCCTGTTGTTGTGCGATTACGGGAATCCGGTTGCGTTCCCCCCAGGCTTGCAGCTGTTCCACCGCCGCAGCGCGGAAGGTATCTCCGGCCGCCAGCATCACCGTGTGGCCATCATCCTGTAAGCGGCGGGCGATTTTGCCGATGGTGGTGGTTTTTCCGGCACCGTTGATGCCGACCATCAACAACACAAAGGGTCGATCTGAATCCGGGATTTGCAGGGGTTTGT
>CAZWJB010000236.1:0-2692 GCA_964634485.1 uncultured Thiohalobacter sp.
ACGGTGAGCGTTTCATGGAGCGCTATGCGCCGAATGCAAAGGATCTTGCCAGCCGCGATGTTGTCAGCCGTTCCATTGCGACGGAGATACGCGAAGGCCGTGGCGTCGGTCCAGACAAGGACCACGTGTTGCTGAAACTGGATCATCTGGGCGCTGATATCGTTAAAAAGCGTCTGCCGGGCATTCGCGATACAGCGATGACGTTTTTACACATCGACCCCGCCGAAACCCCGATCCCGGTCTATCCTACGGCGCACTACACCATGGGAGGCATTCCAACAAATCGTCACGGCCAGGTGGTCGTGCCGGTTCAGCAGGGCGCTGAAGAACCGGTGCCCGGCCTGTACGCAGTAGGCGAGTGCGCCTGTGTCTCAGTGCACGGTGCCAACCGGCTGGGCGGCAACTCGCTGCTCGATATCCTGGTGTTCGGTCGCGCCGCTGCCAATCATGTCATTGAGCATCTCAGCGAAAACCGCTACCACCAGCCGATTCCGGATGACGCTACGGACCCGGCCATGGCTCGACTGGAGCGCTGGAACCTGCAGGGCAGCGGTGAGTCAGTGGCGCAGCTGCGTGCGGAACTGGCCAGGGTCATGGAGGATCACTGCAGCGTGTTCCGCAACGAAGAAGTCCTGCAGGAAGGGCAAGCCAGGGTGCTGGAGCTGCGGGAGCGTATGCAGGATGCCTATATCGATGATCACAGCCAGGTCTTCAATACGGCAAGAATCGAAGCCATGGAACTCGACAACCTGATGGAATGCGCTATAGCCACAATCACTTCGGCGCTGATGCGCAAGGAGAGTCGTGGTGCACATTCCCGTATCGATTTCCCGGATCGTGATGACAAGCACTGGCTGCGCCACAGCCTGTTTTCGCTCGAGGGGCATAAAATGGACTACAAACCGGTACGCATCAAGCCGCTAACGGTAGCTACCTTCCCGCCCAAAAAACGGACTTACTAGGACCTGCCAGCCATGAAATTTTCCATCTACCGCTATGACCCGGACCGGGATGCCAAACCCTACATGCAGGACTACGAGGTTCCCGACGCGCAGATAGAGTCGGGTATGATGCTGCTGGATGCGCTGTTGCTGGTGAAGGCGCAGGATGAAAGCCTGAGTTTCCGACGCTCCTGCCAGGAAGGTGTGTGCGGTTCGGATGGTATGAATATCAATGGCCGTAACGGCCTGGCCTGTATTACCCGCCTGTCGGAGCTGAAAACACCCATCGAGGTCAGGCCGCTGCCGGGCATGCCGGTTATACGTGACCTGATAATTGATCTTGAGCAGTTCTACAGACAGTACCGGACGGTCAAACCGTATCTCATCAATGATGAACCCTGCCCTGAAGTGGAACGCCTGCAGTCGCCACAGGAGCGTGAACAGCTGGATGGCCTGTACGAGTGTATTCTGTGTGCCTGTTGCTCCACATCCTGCCCGTCATTCTGGTGGAATCCGGACAAGTTCCTGGGGCCGGCAGCACTGTTGCAGTCCTGGCGCTTTCTCGCAGATTCGCGTGACGAGGCTACTGAGGAACGCCTGAACAATCTGGAAGGTCCATTTCGCCTGTTCCGTTGCCATACCATCATGAACTGCGTCGATGTCTGCCCCAAGGGTCTGAACCCGACCCGG
Organism: uncultured Thiohalobacter sp.; assembly: GCA_964634485.1. Taxonomy (GTDB): domain Bacteria; phylum Pseudomonadota; class Gammaproteobacteria; order DSM-19610; family DSM-19610; genus Thiogranum. The sequence goes on from CAZWJB010000236.1 coordinate 1,632, forward strand.
GCCATTGGCCGCATCAAGGAACTGATGGTTAAACGCTCGCTGTGAGCGAACTGGCGCGCATGCGCTGGAAGTGCCGGCGTGGCATGCTGGAACTGGACCTGCTGCTGAAGGCGTTTCTGGACCAGGGTTACCAGGATCTGGATGCCCGGGGGCAGCAGCGTTTCGATGTCATGCTCGATTATCCCGATGCCGTCCTGCTGGAATGGTTAATGGGGCGGATCCGGCCCACCGACAAGGATGTCGCACAACTCGTTGAAAAAATTCGATCAGCCGCTGAGTGTTGAGCTCAAGCCCTCACGTATTTTCCTGTCGGTGCTGGTGTCGCTGTATTCGCTGGCAGTCCTGGCATGGTGGTGTGTGCCTCTGTCCGTACTGACCCGGCTGCTGTTGACTGCTGTACTAACGGGGCATTTTTTCCACCTTTACCGCTTGCATATCGCAGCCACCTCGGCGGCCTCTGTTCAGGCACTGTGCTGGGACCGGGTGAAAGGATGGCAGCTGCGAGGCCCGGGTACTACTGTATGGTTCCCTGCAGAAATGCTGTTGCCCGTGTTTGTCAGCTACCGCTTTGCTGCGGTTCGATTCCGGATCGGCCGCTTTACGACGCGAAGCGCGGTGCTGCTCGCCGACCGTCTCCCTGCAAACGATTTTCGCCGACTCAGGGTACGCTTGCTACAATCCGCGCATGGCGATAGAGATCGAATCAAACGATGAGCAGGAAGTTCCCCGTGATCCACGTTATTACAGTATGAACCTGGCAAAGACACCCTGACACAGTGGTAAAGTGCTGGGTCATTATTCTTTGCAGTGCGCTGCTTGCAGCCTGCAGTGAGCCCGACAGCGGCAGTATCCGCTTTGGCCTGGCGGCAGCCCCCACCAATCTCGATCCGCGTTTTGCAACGGATGCCACCTCCGAGCGGATCAATCGGCTGCTGTATACGCGGCTGGTGGATTTTGACCAGCGGGCCCGTCCGGTACCCGCTCTGGCGACCTGGGAGAAGCTTTCGGAGCGTCACTACCGTTTCCGGCTCGGTGAAACAGGACGTCTGTTTCACGATGGG
>CAZWJB010000237.1:0-2684 GCA_964634485.1 uncultured Thiohalobacter sp.
ACAGCCCGCAACACCACTCATGGCTGGACGGAGTGAAGAAATTCTTTACCGAGTAGCGTGTCATCGGACACTTTGTGTTCAAATGCGAGCCTGCAATCAGAACCAGAGAAAACTACCATGATCCGTATTGCCATCCCCGGAGCCGCAGGCCGTATGGGCCGCACGCTGATCGACGCTTGCCAACGAAGCGAAAGTCTGCAACTGGGTGTTGCCACCGAACGTACCGACCACGAACTGACCGGCAGTGATGCCGGTCTGGTTGCCGGGGTCGGCGAACTGGGTGTAGTCATTTCCGACAACCTGGAATCTGTCGTTGATCAATTCGACGTACTGATCGATTTCACCGTGCCGGCCGCATCGTTACAGCATCTGGAGATCTGCCGCCGTCACGGCAAGCGCATGGTCATCGGGACCACCGGCTTCAGTGATGAACAGAAGCAACAGATAGCGGATGCTGCGAAGGAAACCGGTATTGTTTTCGCGCCAAACATGAGCGTGGGTGTAAACCTGTGCCTGAAGTTGCTCGATATTGCGGCACGTGTGCTGGGCGATGAAGTGGATATCGAAGTGATCGAGGCCCACCACCGGCACAAGGTAGATGCACCGTCCGGTACCGCCCTGCGCATGGGCGAGGTGATTGCTGATGCACTCGGGCGTGACCTCAAGGCGTGTGCTGTTTACGGGCGTGAAGGGATAACCGGTGCCCGGGATCGCAGAACTATCGGCTTCGAGACAATACGTGCCGGTGATATCGTTGGTGAGCACACGGTAATGTTTGCCGCCGAAGGCGAGCGCGTTGAAGTGACCCACAAGGCATCCAGCCGCATGACATTTGCTTCAGGCGCTGCGCGTGCAGCGGGTTGGCTGATGTCGCAGCCGAACGGCCTGTACGATATGCAGGACGTGCTTGGCCTGGGCTAGATGGATACAGCCCGCCAGCTGATCGATACACTTATCGAGCAGGATATTCTCGGACATAAAGCCGAAGCCACTCAACTGGTAGAAACTCATGCCGCCTGGATCATTCTGACAGGCGAGTTCGCCTGGAAGATCAAAAAGCCGGTCAACTTCGGTTTCCTTGATTATTCGACCCTGGAAAAACGGCACTTTTACTGTGACGAAGAGCTGCGCCTTAACCACCGCTTCGCGCCGCAGATCTATCTGGATGTTGTCGCCATTACCGGGTCAGCCGAATGCCCGCGGCCTGACGGTGACGGACCGGTGCTGGAATATGCAGTGCGTATGCGACAGTTTCCGGCGGGCGGTCTGTTGAGCCAGTTGGCGGAAAAAGGCAAGCTGGACGTCCGGCATATCGATCAGATGGTGGAGCGCGTTGCCGATTTTCACCGCAATACGGCCGTAGCGCCGGCAGATTCCAGGTACGGTGAGGCGGAGCGCATACACCACTGGGTCAGTGAGAATTTCCAGCAACTACGACCGTTACTGAATACCTCCGGTGAAATCGAACAGCTGGAACGGACTCGTCAATGGACAGAGACTGAACACCGACGGCTCGGGCCACTGATGTTGCGGAGGAAGCAGCAGGGTGCCATACGTGAGTGCCACGGTGACCTTCATCTCGGCAACATCACGCTGATCGATGGCAAGGTGACGTTGTTCGACTGCATTGAGTTCAACCCCGAATTGCGCTGGATCGATGTGATCAGCGAGGTGGCATTCCTGGTGATGGATCTTGAAGACCGCGGTTACCGGAACTACGCCTTCCATTTCCTGAATGGCTATCTCCAGCAAAGCGGTGATTACGAGGGTCTGGGTATGCTGCGTTACTACCTGGTCTATCGTGCGCTGGTGCGTGCCAAGGTAGCCATGCTGCGCAAGCAGCAGGCGGGGACAGACCGGCAGGTCGTGCAGACAGCGCATGCCGGGTACCTCCAGTACCTGCAGCTTGCGCAGCACAGCATCAGGCACGGCCGGCCCGCACTGTTGATTACCCATGGCGTGTCCGGCACCGGGAAATCCACCATCGCCCGGCAACTTTGTGAGGCCGCTGGAATGGTGCAACTGCGTTCCGATACGGAGCGTAAAAGGATGGCCGGGCTTGCAGCTACAGAGCGCAGCGCGTCAGCTACAGGCAAGGGGCTGTATACCACACAGCAGACCGCAAAGACCTATCAGCGACTTGCGGAACTGGCGAGCGTTGTACTGCAGGCGGGCTATGCGGTCATCGTCGATGCGACTTTCCTGCAGCGCCGGTACCGGGATATGTTCCGGGGGCTGGCGGATCGGCACCAGGTTCCCTTTGTGATTCTTGAATGCCAGGCGGCCGATGCCGAAATCGAGCGCCGCATCAAGCTCCGGGAAGTGCAGGGCGGAGACCCCTCGGAGGCCACCCTCGAGGTGCTGCGGGAACAACGCAAGGCTGCGCAGGTCCTGGCGGAAGGGGAAATTCCGTATTCCATTCATGTGAACAGCAGCAGCGCGGATATTGGGCAGGTTCTGGGTGCGCTGAAGGGCAGACTGAACCTGGACGCGACCGAACACCCGCCGGGAGGCTACTTTTAGTCAGAGTGATCTGCTACAATAGTAGAAATTTCAGGCGGCCCTGTTTATATTTTTGACGGATGCCGCGTTTTGAAGTGGGCCTACGGCCCATTTTTTGTTTTTGGTACAAGCGAATGCCGCGCGACTCAGCCGAACTTCGCAAGCTCATTGAGCCTGCGGTC
>CAZWJB010000238.1:0-2677 GCA_964634485.1 uncultured Thiohalobacter sp.
GCCAAAGCCTATCAATCGATATGGACAGACGACGGTTCGCCCCTGCTGTCTGTTTCCAGGCGGCTGACTACGGCACTCCGACGACATTACGAGGGACTCGACGGAAACAGGGTGGAAATTGCCCTGGGCATGCGCTACGGCAAGCCTGCAATCGGACAGGCGTTGCGGGATCTGCAAAAAAAAGGCATGCGGCGTTTACTGGTGTTGCCACTGTACCCCCAGTATTCCTCGACAACGACAGCCGCGGTATTCGATGAACTGTCCCGGATACTGGGCCGCTGGCGCTGGGTGCCTGATATCAGGTTTGTGCAGCACTACCATGACCACCCGGCTTATATCGAAGCTCTGGCCGACAGCATTCGGCAACACTGGAATACGCAGGGCAGGGCAAAGCGCCTGATGATATCTTTTCATGGCATTCCCGAACGCATTTGCAGGGCGGGCGACCCGTATTATTGTGAATGTGTAAAGACTGCACGCCTGCTGGCAGATACACTTGAATTGAACGATGAGCAGTGGCAGCTGACCTTTCAGTCGCGTTTCGGGCGCGAACAATGGTTGCAGCCGTATACCGATGTAACGCTGAAAGAGTGGGCGGGGCAGGGTGTGCGCAGTGTCGATGTGGTATGCCCTGGCTTCAGCGCAGACTGCCTGGAGACGCTGGAAGAGATCAATGAGCAGAACCGTGAACTGTTCCTCTCCAAAGGCGGTGAGCAATTCAGCTATATACCGGCGCTGAATGATCGCGCGGAGCATGTTGACGCACTGGCAGAGTTGATCGATGCGCAGTTGCAGGGCTGGCAGCCCGCCCTGGAAGACTCTTCTGAAGAACTTGCCCGGTGCCGCCAGCGTGCGCTGGCCCATGGCGCGAAGCAATAAGTGTGATGAACAGCGACGGGGTGCGGGAAGGCAGTGAGCGACCGGTCGTTGCCATCAGCAGTTGCCTGCTGGGTGAAAAAGTGCGCTACGACGGCAAACACAAACGGGATGATTGTATTGAACAATACCTGTCTTCCCGCGTCGACTGGAAACCTGTATGCCCGGAAGTCGGTGCAGGTCTGGGTGTGCCCCGGCCGCCCGTGCAGCTGGTGGGGGAAAAGGGCCGGCCTGTTGCGTTGGGGGTTGAGGACGTTAACCTTGATGTTACGGATGCCCTGCTTCACTATGCGCGGGAGATGCTTCAGGAGCTGCAGGGTGTGAGCGGTTATATATTCAAAAGCCGTTCGCCCAGTTGTGGGTTGACTGATACTCCGTTATTCAGCACTGACGGTCATGACAAGGGATTTACCTCGGGCATCTACGCACGCGTGATAACAACAGCATTACCTGATTTACCGGTTATCGACGAGCAGCGGCTTCGCTATATGCACAGTAGGGAGCTGTTTATACAGCAGGTGCTGGCGTACTGGCAACGGCAGAAAGCCAGCGCTTTCTGAGCGGGGTCAGGCGTAATGTCTGTCAGTTTCCTGGAATTACAGCGCGCACGCAATCTGCTGGAGTCATTTTGTGAGCGACGCAGCGTATCTTGCGGACCTGATGCACGGTTGAGTTGTCAACAGGAAGGTGACAGCCTGCTGATCGGCGAAGTTGCCGGAGCGGACAGCCTCCCTGGTGCTGAACGTTTCCGGCCACTGGTAAAACTGGATTACCGCCATGACAGGTGGCTTTTGTTCTGGCTGCGGGAGGGGGGTGGCTGGCAACCCTGGCCACACCTGCCCGAGGCAGAGTCTTTACAGGCCATTATCGATGAACTGGAGCAGGCGCCTTTGCACGTGCACTGGTGACGGGTATTACCCATGATTCAGAACTGCGCAACAACGGCAGTTTCTATTGTTCTGTCAGGACTGTTACTGGTGGTCCCCGTAGCGCGTCCGGTGCAGGCTGAAGAAGTCGAGAAAGTACTTTTCCTGGTAGTGGAAAAGGATGACGTTATTGCATCGAACACCCGGGCCGGGCGTTTTGACCGGCTTGAGCTACAGGCCAAGGAGCGGATAAGGGAATATAAGGTATCCAATGCAGTTGCCGTGGTCGTCACCAACCAGCGCCTGCTGGCTTACGGAGTGCTGGCGGGAAGATGGCAGGGAACCCGCATCGAGGCGGGTGAGCGGGTTGAGCGTATCGAAGTCGAGGATTATTCGGCGACCGTGGTTACCAATGACCGGATTCTGAATTTCTATGGACGTAGCGGTGCATGGAACCATACACGTCGAAGGGTTCAGCTAAGATAGATGCTGAAGCGCTTCAGGTTCCGGTCTGCTGCGTGACATCTACATACAGTGTGATGCGCTGGCCTGGTTGCAGATAGCGGCCCTTGGGTAATGTATTCCACTTGCGCAAGTCAGCCACCGATACCTTGAACTTGCTGGAAATCCGGGACAGCGAATCGCCCTTGCGCACCGTATAGTATATGGGCCGGACCCGCGAACCGGGATGGAAGCTCTTGGGGGATGACTGGCTTGTCCATACCACCAGCTTCTGGCCCACACGTAAGGTGTCGCCCGGTGCCATACCATTCCAGGCTGCCAGTTTACGCACACTGATCTTGTACTCCCGGGACAGGTCCCAGAAGGTATCCCCGGGGGAGACGATGTGCCGGGTTTTTTGCCCCTTGCGCGGGTGATCCTGTTTGCGTTTGAGGCGTTGCTGCGCACTCAGTTTATAGCTGTCCTGTCCCTGG
>CAZWJB010000239.1:0-2675 GCA_964634485.1 uncultured Thiohalobacter sp.
TTGATTATGTGGCTCCAGATCATGCATTCGCTGCGGCAGCCAGTTCGTTTGCCTGTGCCTGCTTCATTTCTTCCAGTGCGCGGCGGTAATCTACCGGCATCACCTTGACGAACTTCGGCAGCATGTCGTTCCAGTTGTCGAGAATGTTGCGGGCGACACTGCTGTCGGTGTAATGCAGGTGTTTTTCGATCAGGTGACGCAGTCGCAGCGCGTCGAAGCGGGTCATATCGGAGCTGATGTCGACCTTGCCGTGGGTCTCCAGATCGCCACCCTGATGATCCAGCGCTTCCAGTGCCTCGTCTTCTTCCGGGACAGGCTCCAGCTCCACCATGGTCAGGTTGCAGCGCTCCTTGAAATTACCGTTTTCGTCGAGCACGTAGGCGATACCACCACTCATGCCCGCCGCAAAATTACGCCCCGTTTCGCCGAGCACCACAACCACACCACCGGTCATGTACTCGCAGCCGTGGTCGCCGACACCTTCAATCACTGCGCTGGCACCGGAGTTGCGGACTGCAAAGCGTTCGCCCGCAACACCGCGGAAGTAACACTCACCGGATACGGCGCCGTACAGAACCGTGTTGCCGACGATGATATTTTGTTCTGCAATAATCGGGCAGTCCCTGGGTGGGTAGACCACCAGGCGGCCACCGGACAGGCCCTTGCCGACGTAATCGTTGCCCTCGCCTTCCAGTTCCAGGGTGATCCCGTGCGTGACCCAGGCGCCGAAACTTTGTCCGGCAACACCGTTGAGTTTGATGTGAATGGTATCTTCCGGGAGTCCTTCCAGTCCGTAGCGTTCGGCAACACGTCCGGAAAGCATGGCGCCGACCGTACGGTTGACATTTGTGATTGGGGATTCGATGTTCACCGACTCACCGCGTTCCAGCGCAGGGCTGGCCTGTTCGATCAATTTGTTATCCAGTGCCTTGTCGAGGCCATGGTTCTGTTTTTCGCAGTTGAAAACAGCAACGTCCGGGCCGGCTTCCGGCCGGTGCAGGATGCGCGAGTAGTCCAGGCCCCGGGCTTTCCAGTGGTTAATGCATTTACGCATATCCAGTTTATCTGAACGGCCGATCATTTCGTTCACCGTGCGGAAACCCAGTTCCGCCATCAGTTGACGAACTTCTTCCGCTACGAAGAAGAAATAGTTCACCACGTGCTCGGGTTTGCCGGTAAAACGCTTGCGCAGTTCTTCGTCCTGGGTGGCGACACCGACCGGACAGGTATTCAGGTGACATTTGCGCATCATGATGCAACCTTCGACGATCAGGGGCGCAGTGGCGAAGCCAAACTCATCAGCACCCAGCAGTGCCCCGATAACGACGTCGCGGCCGGTGCGCATACCACCGTCGACCTGTACGGCAATTCGGCCACGCAGTTTGTTCAGCACCAGGGTCTGGTGTGTTTCAGCCAGGCCAAGCTCCCACGGACTGCCGGCGTGGCGGATGGAAGTCAGTGGCGATGCGCCGGTGCCGCCATCGTAACCGGCGATGGTGACGTGATCGGCATGTGCCTTGGAGACACCCGCGGCAACCGTGCCTACACCCACTTCGGATACCAGCTTGACGCTGATACGTGCTTTGGGATTCACGTTCTTCAGGTCGTGGATCAGCTGTGCCAGATCCTCGATGGAATAGATGTCGTGATGCGGCGGCGGCGAGATGAGACCGACCCCCGGCGTGGAATGGCGGACTTTCGCAATCCAGTCGTTCACCTTGTGACCGGGCAGCTGGCCACCTTCGCCGGGCTTGGCACCCTGCGCCATCTTGATCTGGATGTCGTCCGAGTTCACCAGGTATTCGGTGGTGACGCCGAAGCGGCCCGAGGCTACCTGCTTGATAGCCGAGCGCATGGAATCACCGTTGTCCATTGGCTTGAAGCGCGAGCGTTCTTCGCCGCCCTCACCGGTATTGGACTTGCCGCCCAGGCGGTTCATGGCTATGGCGAGCGTGGTGTGTGCTTCCCAGGAAATCGATCCGAAGGACATGGCTCCGGTGGCAAAGCGCTTGACAATATCCCTGGCGGGTTCGACTTCGTCGAGTGGTATCGGATCCTTGCCGAATTTCAGTTCGAACAGGCCGCGCAGGGTGCGCAGGTGTTCATTCTGTTCATTCACCAGCCGTGAAAACTCTGCAAAGGTATTAGCATCATTGGCACGCGTGGCGTGCTGCAGTTTGGAGATCGTATCCGGTGTCCACATGTGATCTTCGCCACGTACCCGGAAGGCATAGTCTCCGCCCACATCCAGCGCGTCGGCGTAGATGGGGTTATGGCCGTAGGCATCCCGGTGCCAGCGCACGGACTCTGCGGCGATTTCCTCGATGCCCACGCCCTCAATCATGCTTGCAGTACCGGTAAAGTATTTTTCGATGAAATCGGATTTGAGGCCGACAGCGTCGAAAATTTGCGCACCGCAGTAAGACTGGTAGGTGGATATCCCCATCTTGGAAAAAACTTTAAGCAGGCCTTTGCCAATGGCCTTGATGTAGCGCTTGTTGACCTCTGCCGCGTCAAGATCATCCGGCAGGTCTTCCTGCATGGCCGCCAGTGTTTCAAACGCCAGCCAGGGATTGATTGCTTCCGCACCATAGCCGGCTAGCACCGCGAACTGGTGTATTTCGCGCACTGAACCGGTTTCGACTACCAGCCCGGACTCGGTACGCAGACCGGCA
>CAZWJB010000240.1:0-2664 GCA_964634485.1 uncultured Thiohalobacter sp.
GCTCTGCAATGGTGGTGGAAAAACCGATGGCAAATGCGAATATATAGACCCAGTAGTACTCGGACCAGTGCACCATATCGGGCATCTGCCCAGGCCCGGCGTAGATAAAAGCCGGATCGGTGAGTTGTTTCGCCATTAGTCGCCCCAGAGGAAACAGCGCTTCTTCCAATCCAACCAGGAACAGGGACAGGCCGACAATGACATACACGAAGCCTTGCACTACGCGCCGCGCACCGGGTAGCGGGCGACGTATAATCACGTACTGGAAAACCAGGATCATTGCCACGATGGGGAAAATATCGCGCAGGGTGCCGATGAACGCGTCCAGAATTTCCGACCACAGCATCAGTTCACCACCATGCCGTAAATCATGACGAATATCATCGGTGTCAGGGAGGCGAACGCAATCAGACCAAAACCGTCTATCATGGGGTTACGCCCGCGGATGGACGAGGCCAGCCCGACACCCAGCGTCGTGACCAGTGGCACGGTTATCGTCGAAGTCGTCACACCACCGGAATCATAGGCAATGCCGATAATTTCCTGCGGTGCAAAACCGGTAATAATGACGACAATCGCGTAGCCTGTCGCAATCATCCAGTGCATGGGCCAGCCTTTCAGAATACGCACCACGCCGATTACGATAGCCAGCCCGACTGCAAATGCCACGGTCAGGCGCAGACCCAGAGCATAGCTCTCCTGCGCCTCTTCGGAGGCACCGATGACACCGGCCTGTGCGGCGATTTCGGAAGCTTCTTCGGCAACAGCAATCAGTGCCGGCTCAGCAACCGTAGTGCCAAATCCCAGGGTAAAGGCAAATACGATCAACCAGAACAGGCTGCCCTTGCGGGCCAGCGCGCGGGCCAGCGATTCGCCGACCGGGAATAGCCCCATCTCCAGACCGTTGATAAAAAAAGTCAGTCCGAGCACAACCAGGAAGGTCCCGAACAATAGCTGGCCAAGATTCGGCAACGGCTGTTGCAACACGACCAGTTGAAAAAACAGTACCACCAGAATAACAGGCAAAAGATCCCGCAGGCTGTCGAGCAGGGACCTGGCCAGGGCCTTCAATGACTGGGGCAATCCGGGCGTCCCGATCAGGACGGTTGCGCTGCGCTTACCACCAGTTTGACAATGCTCCACACCGCAAGGACAAACAGGATTGTCGCGGCCAATCCGACAGCGACGTACGAAAAAACGCTTCCCTTGCTGAAATCCTCTGCATGCTTACCGCTGCTCTGCACCCCGAACATGGACGCTAACACGCTGCGAATCACGCTGCCCAGCGATTGACGATCGGGTGATTGTGAGTTTTCCTCTCCAGACATGCAGACCCCTCATTAACTATTATCTGTAAAACAAAGTGATAGACTCACGTCTACCCAAACTAATTGAAATCATACGCTTAAGTTTGAACTATTTCCGCCGTTAGCTACAGGCAGCACTTAAAGGGAACTTACCATTCCCCTGTTTTTCAATGTGTTAGAAGTTCAACAAGTCCAGTTAATGCGGTCAACACGGAAGCGCCGCAGAGAATTTTTCTGCTGTGAATATTGGGGAATTGAGACACTGTATGCCGACAATACTACTACTGGACCGGAATTCAGCCCGGCGCGAGCATCTGGTCGAGCTGATCTGCAGGATTGATCCAGGCATCTGTATCGAGGTTTTTACCAAACCCGAGCCGGCACTTTCCTGGCTGCACTGGCACAGCGCCGATCTGGCGATAGCAAACAGCAGGTTCGAGAATACCTCAGCCACCAACCTGGTCCGGAGGGTACGTGCGCTTCCGGGTGGCAGTGAACTACCGCTGCTCATGATGGCTCCCTGGAGCGACAAGGAACAGCGTCGCCAGGCCCTGGATGCCGGCGCCACGGACTTGCTGGCAACACCGGTCGACGACCTTGAATTCCATGCGCGCTGCCGCAACCTGCTCACCCAGTGCAACCAGAAGAAAATCATTCACGAACGTGCACGCTGGCTGGAACAACGCGTCTCGGAAGCCACCAGCGAGATACGCCAGCGCGAACACGAAACTCTGCTGAGGCTCGCCAAGGCTGGTGAATACCGGGATGAGGAAACCGGCAATCATGTTATTCGTATGGCCAGGTACGCGCGCGTCATTGCCGAGCAGATGGGTCTGTCCGTAGCAGACTGCGAGTCCATTGAACTGGCTGCTCCCATGCATGACATCGGCAAGATCGGCATTCCGGATGACATCCTGCGCAAGCCGGCACGACTTACCCATTGTGAGTTCGAAATCATGAAGACACATACCCAGATCGGGTATGAAATCCTCAAGGGCAGCCCGTCAAAATACCTGCAGATGGGTGCTATTATCGCCCTGAGCCACCATGAAAAATTTAATGGCACCGGTTACCCCAACAAACTGGGCGGTCAGGATATCCCGATGGCTGCGAGGGTAGTCAGTGTTGCAGATGCCTATGATGCTCTCACCTCTGAACGCCCTTACAAGCCCAAGTGGAGCATGGAAAAGGCGCTGGAATATCTCAATGCGCAACGCGGCAAGTTTTTTGATCCCGATTGCCTGGATGCCTTTAATTCACAGCTGGACCGGGTTTGCAAAATACAGTTCATGCTGGGCGACAACGCCAGGAAGGATGCTGCAGGTACCTAGGAAAACTCTGATTGATTAAAATCTTC
>CAZWJB010000241.1:0-2637 GCA_964634485.1 uncultured Thiohalobacter sp.
GCAGCGAATCCGTAATGGATAAACCGCTCCATCCTGCGCGCATCCTTTTTGGAAACGTAGCTGGACACGTCGAAGCCTTCAATGGTGCCGCCGAAACGAACCGGAAATTCCGACACGTCAAATTCTGTGATTGGCCGGATACCACTGGTACCCGCGATAATATTATCCCAGGCCTCTTGAACTGACAGTCCAACCGGGCTGATTATGCCCAGTCCAGTGACCACGACGCGACGTTGTGACAACACAGCGGACTACTCCAATCCCAGGAATATTTCTGAACAGTGGTTTGCGCCGGAGCGCCGGCACTCGCACAGCGGGCCGACACTCCGGTTGCGATGGTCGTAAAATTAACCGGGGTGTGCCGAAACGTAATCAATCGCTTGCTGGACGGTAGTAATCTTTTCCGCCTCTTCGTCCGGAATCTCGCACTCGAATTCTTCTTCCAGAGCCATAACCAGCTCCACGGTATCCAGAGAATCCGCGCCCAGGTCATCTACAAAAGATGCTTCGTTGGTGACAGAGTCTTCGCTGACGTCCAATTGCTCGACGACAATCTTCTTGACGCGTTCTTCAACATTACTCATCGCTGAAAGTTCCTCAGTTGTTTGTGATCATTCCAAGCTGCGCGCGTAGTGTATTGAAAAGTGTATAACCATTCCAGTCATCAGAATACTAATGAATCCCGGTCTTGCCACCCACATCAGCACGCAGAGTGATTAATATTTATATTATTATATATCAATATGATAAATAATATATCTCAAGCTATATCTTAACTCATGAACATGCCGCCGTTCACGTGCAGCGTTTCACCCGTAATATAGGCTGCCTGCGGCGACGCCAGAAAAGCCACCGCATGGGCAATATCGTCGACTACGCCCAGCCGTCCCAGTGGCACCTGGGTGATCAGGACATCGCGCTGCTCATCCGGCAGCGCACGCGTCATATCGGTATCAATGAAGCCCGGCGCAACCGCATTGACGGTAATACTGCGCGAGCCGACTTCGCGTGCCAGTGACTTGGTGAACCCGATCATTCCGGCTTTGGCCGCGCAATAGTTAGCCTGCCCCGGGTTGCCGGTGGCGCCAACGACAGAGGCAATATTGATAATACGACCACGTTTGGCTTTCATCATGCCACGCAGACAGGCCTTGCTGAGACGAAACACCGAACCAAGGTTGGTATCGACGACATCAGCCCATTCGTCATTCTTCATGCGTATAAGCAGGTTGTCACGGGTGATGCCGGCATTATTGACCAGAATCGTCGGGCTGCCGAAGGTATCCTTGATCTGTTTCATAGCCGCATCGATGGAATCGTCGCGGGTGACATTCAGCGCCAGTCCCAGCCCCTTTACGCCCTGTCCGTCAAACGTTGACTGGATAGCTGCTGCGCCCTGGTCTGTTGTCGCAGTGCCAATAACAGTGGCGCCCTGTCTACCCAACTGCAACGCGATCGCCTGACCAATCCCCCGGCTGGCGCCGGTAACCAGCGCGATTTCTTTCGTCAAAGGCATAGCATTCAACTCCCTGTCTGATCCACCAGCGCCAGCGCTTTTTCCAGATCCGCGCTGGTCTGGATGGCAATGCCCGGCATGGTTTTATCGATACGCTTGTTCAACCCTGCAAGCACCTTGCCGGGGCCCATTTCAAGCACGTTGTTGATACCCGCGGCGCGCATGGCACGAACAATTTCTACCCAGCGTACCGGTTTATACAGCTGTCCCGCCAGGGCATCCCGAATCGCGTCTGGTTCATTGTGGGGTTTAACATCAACATTATGCAGCACCGGTATAACAGGCGCCCTGATGGTAACTTCAGCCAGGTCAGCAGCAAAGGCTTCGGCGACAGGCTGCATGAGGCTGCAATGCGAAGGGACAGATACGGGTAGTGGTAATGCGCGTTTGGCACCCGCCTCCCTGGCCAGTCCCATGGCACGTTCTACCGCAGCCGCACTCCCGGCAATCACTACCTGGCCGGGCGAATTAAAATTAACCGCGCTGACAATCCCGTCTTCTGCAGCTTGCGAACAAACTGCCTTTACCTTGTCGTCATCCAGGCCAAGGATCGCTGCCATGGCGCCGCTCCCCTCCGGAACTGCGTTCTGCATGTGCATACCGCGTTTTTCCACCAGGCCAACGGCATCTGTAAAGCCGATGGCATCGGCGCACACCAATGCTGTGTATTCACCCAGACTGTGTCCTGCCATCATGGCCGGCTGCTTGTCTGTCTGCTGACACCAGCAACGCCAGGTCGCCACCCCGGCCGTCAACAACGCCGGTTGCGTGCAGACGGTCTGGTTGAGAAGCTCCGCCGGACCCTCGCTGCTGCGCAGCCAGAGATCATAGCCCAGCACGTCAGATGCTTCGCCAAACGTTTCCTTTACCACGGGGTAAGCCTCGGCAAGCTCTGACAGCATGCCGACTGATTGCGAACCCTGGCCGGGAAATACCATGGCAAGGTCCGATCTCTGCCTGGAATCACTCATAAAAGAAATTCTATCAGAACCTGAGAAGAATCGAGCCCCAGGTAAAACCACCACCAAAGGCTTCCAGAAGCAATGTTTCGCCACGTTTCACGCGCCCATCGCGGACCGCGACATCGAGCGCGAGCGGCACCGATGCACTGGATGTATTGC
>CAZWJB010000242.1:0-2634 GCA_964634485.1 uncultured Thiohalobacter sp.
GTAATTTACTGCTGCCACTGGACGTCTTCTCCTGCATCTCCTCACGGATGATGTCGTTACAGAGCTCGACACACTCGTCGCAGATAAACACCGACGGACCGGCAATCAGTTTGCGCACTTCATGCTGGCTCTTGCCGCAGAAAGAGCAATAAAGCAGTTTTCCGTCGTCGCTTTTCCCGTTTCGCTCGTTACTCATTTCCTGTCCCCGACTCCCGGTATGTCTCCTAACCCTATCAGCGGCAGATCCGTAATCACCTGAACACTCATACTGTTACCAAATTATAGCCGGTTCCTATTCAACACCGTAGCGAGCAAACTGGCAAGTGTTCCCGGTGGCAATCTACGGTTTTTTAGCCTTTTTCCGCGTCTTTTTTCCTTGACACCAGGATCTCGTCAATCAGACCGTAGTCCCTGGAATCTTCCGCTCCCAGAAAATTGTCCCGGTCGGTATCCGACTGAATCTTGTCCAGCGGCTGCCCCGTATGGTTCGAAAGAATGGTATTGAGGCGCTCACGCACCAGCAAAATCTCGCGCGCGTGAATATCGATATCGCTCGCCTGACCCTGGTAGCCACCCAGCGGCTGGTGAATCATCATGCGGGAATGTGGCAGACAATAGCGTTTGCCCTTCGCGCCGCCCGCCAGCAGCACAGCCCCCATGCTGGCCGCCTGTCCGATACACATGGTGCTGACATCAGCCTTGATAAACTGCATGGTGTCATAGACAGCCAGACCCGCAGTCACAGAACCACCGGGTGAATTTATGTACAGATGGATGTCCTTGTCCGGGTTCTCGGATTCCAGAAACAGCAGCTGGGCGACAATCACATTGGCCATATAGTCCTCAACCGGGCCGACCACAAACACCACGCGCTCCTTGAGCAGTCGTGAATAGATATCGTAGGACCGCTCGCCACGCGCTGTCTGTTCAATGACCATGGGAACCAGGTTCAACGCCTGTATGTTCCCTGCTCCATACTTGCTAGTACTGTCTGACATCTATCAGTTTCCTTTATGTCACAAACCTGGATCAGGTCTGAATGATTCCCTCAAAATTTGTTTGTTTTTCGATAACTTTTGCCTGCGTAGTAACCCACTCGACTACCGTGTCTTCCATAATCAGGGTCTGAATACCCGCCAGCATTTCCTGATTGCTGTAGTACCACTGCACCACTTCTTCCGGCTTTTCATATGACTGCGCCAGCTTCTCAATAGTTTCCCGCACACGCTCGGGGTCAACCTGCAACTGGTTTCTCTGGATGACTTCCGCGATCAATAGCCCGAGCGACACACGCCGTTGCGCTTCATCTTCAAGCCGGCTGCGGTCGTTCTCTGCATCGGCACCCGCTTCGTCTTTCTTGATCAAGGCATCTATTTCGCTGTCAACAAGCGCAGCGGGCACTTCAAGGTTTGTTTTTTCCAACAGGGCATCAAATACCTGCTGTTTGACACTGGTCTTGATGGCCGCTTCCAGCTCGTGCTCCATATTCTTGCGAATCTCTGCGCGAAGCAGATCTACACCGCCTTCCGCAACACCAAAGGCACGGGCGAAGTCATCGTTGACTTCGGGCAATTCGGGAGCGGCCACACCGTGGACGGTAACATCAAATTTTGCGACTTTGCCGGCCACGTCCTTTGAGGCATAGTCGTCCGGGAATGTGACTTCTATGGTCTTCGTGTCTCCTGCGTTGACACCGACCAACTGCTCTTCGAAACCAGGAATCATGGTGCCGCTACCCAGTTCCAGAGGAACATTATGCGCCTCATTACCCGCAAAGGGCTGGCCATCGACCGTTCCCTTAAAATCTATTTCCAGACGATCATCCTGCCCCGCTGCACGTTCAACACCGGCCCAGGTAACCCGCTGCTTACGCAGTTTTTCGATCATGTTGTCGACGTCGCTATCCGTCACCTCAGCAGACAGACGCTCAATAGTAATGTCGCCCATCTCAGGTGGCTCAATGTCAGGATACACTTCAAATGTGGCAACAAACTCCAGTTCCAGACCGGGCTGATTCCGGGTTTGTTCAATACTGGGGTCGCCAGCCGGCTTCAGATTCTCCTGCTGTAATGCTTCTTCGTAACCTGAAGCGATCAATTCACCCGCTGTTTCCTGACGAACCTGGCTTTCATAGCGTTTCCTGACAACGCTCATCGGTACCTTGCCGGGTCTGAAACCATCCAGTCGAACAGTGCGCACAAGTTGCTCTAACTTGCCCAGAACCTTCTGGTCAACCTGATCCGCAGGTATTTGCACCGTCATACGGCGCTCCAATCCACTGGTTGTTTCAACTGAGACTTGCATGATATTTCCTCAACCCGAAAATTAATTAATTACAGCATAATCAGTAGTTTAAGCTATGCCAGTTGCTTGTATTAAATTATTTTTGGTGCGAAAGGAGAGACTCGAACTCTCACGGGTTACCCCACAGGAACCTAAATCCGGCGCGTCTACCAATTCCGCCACTTTCGCGATACACCCCAACCGCCTGTATGGCGAGGCCCCAACGTTAACAAGCCATTATACGGAAATGGAAAATCGAGCATAACCCCGAATGGAGTATGGAAATAAAACCCGCGTCGGGCGCGGTCTTATTTGGTGGGCCGTGAAGGGCTCGAACCTTCGACCAAGAGA
>CAZWJB010000243.1:0-2634 GCA_964634485.1 uncultured Thiohalobacter sp.
TTTAGGCTATATATGTAGGAGTGGTGCCGGGTTTGGGACATCCAGGGCGAGACTGGTTTTCTGCGAAGAGAGGGGCAGCATGCACATTACCGACAAGGTTGACCATATTCTGGAAACACACCGCGATGAGAAAGAGGTTCAGCGCTGGATTTTCTCACTTATCCCGCTGGGGGTGGCGTTTGTCTTTTTCTTTGTTTTTCTGCTGCCTATGGATATTGCAAACAAGGACACGGTTCTGGTTACCGGCGCTGCTGCAGGGTTTGCCGGGTTGCAGGCCTACTGGATATTCCGCGGCTGGCACCGGGAGGAGGGCTTCACCATCCTGCTTGGTGTGATCGGATTAGCGGCAGCGGCTGTTTTTGTCTGGGCGTATAACAACTTCCTGGGTGAAATCCTGCGCGAGGTATTCCGTGGCTGGGTGAGATAAGCGCTTTATTGCGCCCGCTGCTGTTGCATCCGTTTCATCATTTCCTGCATGTCGGGCATGGTCTGCATTTGTTGCTGGATGCCCTGCATCATCGTGTGTGAGTTTTGAACCCGGTAGTCAGCAGGAATGGTGAACGCGTTGGCGGGCAGCCTGGCCTTCCTGTCGATACGCAGGACTTCGCTGATAACAGCGCCTTTGGCGTCCAGAACCCGCATTGGCGCACCGATATCCTTCAGGCGTTGGGTCAACTGAGGATTGGAGCGTTCACAGGGACCGGCATTCTGGTTAAACGCAGACATCATGGCATCGGCCTGTGTGGACAGGCGCCCCATCATTTCGAAGACTTCGCTCATGCCGGCATTGTTCATGGCATCCGCTGACGTAAACAGCGTACCGCAGTTCCTGCTGTTCGCTGTATAGCCGTAGCGCGTGGTCCTGTAGCCGGCTACACGTGGTCCGCTGCCCTGCTTGCTGAGTTCGATCCTGATCCCGGAACCGGCGCCGTCACCCGGTGCGTTTTTCAGGGTATCGCTCATGTCCATGACCATGCGTTGCGCGGGCATGACCATGTGCATGGTTTGTTTCGCGCTGTCGATGACCATGTAGCCACGGTCGCCGGGCATTTCCAGTCGCGACATGGAGCCTTCCTGGTAGATTTTTGTGATTTCCCCGCCCCCCTTGACTTCGATCAGGGTGGCGGCCTGAGCGGCCGGCAGCGCAAAGAAACAGGTGGCGATCAGGTGCTGGCGTAGTGTCATGGCGAGTGTCCTGGAGCTGTTTTCCGGGCAGGCTACCATCTGTTTCTGCGCTTGTCATTAAGCGGCTTCAACCCGCTGTTTACTATCAGCATGCACATGGTAGAGTGAGCCCGGCGCGCACACCGTAAAGGAGAAGACAATGGAATTCGACAGTATCAATCCTGCCACTGGTGAAAAGGTCAGCAGCTACCAGGAAATGACCGCAACCGAGGTGCAGACCATTCTGGAACAGTGCGCAGACGCGCAGCGCGAGTGGGGAAACACCACCTTCGCCGAGCGTGGGCGGCTGATGAAATCCGTGGCACAGGTTCTGTTGAAAAACAAGGAAGCCTATGCGCGCCTGATGACCAGGGAAATGGGCAAGATCCACGTGCAGGGTGTTGCCGAGGTGGAGAAGTGCGCCTGGGGTTGTGAGTTCTACGCCGACAATGCAGATCGCTTTCTTGCAGCAGAAGACGTTGCTACCGAAGCGCACCACAGTTTTGTGACCTGCAAGCCGCTCGGCGTAGTGCTGGCGGTCATGCCGTGGAACTTTCCGTTCTGGCAGGTGTTCAGATTTGCCGCACCAGCCCTGATGGCGGGCAATGGCGCCGTGCTCAAGCATGCGCCGAATGTGTTTGGTTGTGCGTTGGCGATTGAAGAGGTTTTTGCCGATGCCGGTATGCCCGCCAACCTGTTCCGCTCCCTGCTTGTCGATGTTCCCCTGACCACGGAGGTCATACGCAATCCATTGATTGCCGCGATCACTATAACCTCCAGCGTTGGCGCCGGCCGGGCAGTAGCCAGCGAAGCGGGCAAGGTGCTGAAGAAGTGTGTACTCGAGCTGGGTGGTTCGGATCCTTTCATCGTCCTTGAAGATGCGGATATCGACAAAGCGGTAGAGGTCGGCATCATCGGGCGTTACCAGAACAGTGGCCAGAGTTGTATCGCAGCCAAACGCTTCATTGTGGTCGAGGCGGTATATGAAGAATTCGAAAAGAAATTTGTCGACAAGGTCAGCCAGCTCAAGATGGGCGACCCGGCCGCGGATGACGTCTATATCGGACCACAGGCCCGGGTGGACCTGCGCGACGGTCTGCACGACCAGGTCCAGCGCACCGTTGCCGCGGGCGCAAGGCTGCTGCTCGGCGGCGAGATACCGGACGGCCCCGGTGCATTCTACCCGGCGACGGTACTGGCCGGCGTAAAGGAAGGCATGGCAGCCTGGTCCGAGGAACTGTTCGGACCGGTAGCCACGCTGATCCGGGTCAGGGATGAAAAAGAAGCCATCGAAGTCGCCAACGGCACAGAGTTCGGTCTCGGCGCCGCCGTCTGGACCCGGGACCTGGCCAGAGGCGAACGCATTGCCGCCGACGAGATCCAGTCCGGTGCAGCCTTCGTCAACGGCATGTCAAAATCCGACCCGCGCATGCCGTTCGGGGGTATCCGTAATTCCGGTTATGGCCGCGA
>CAZWJB010000244.1:0-2626 GCA_964634485.1 uncultured Thiohalobacter sp.
AGTGTCCACGGCATGGTGCACGTTTTGACCTGCGCACGGGCAAGGTCACAGCGCCCCCTGCCTATGAAGACGTCACCATCTTTGCTGTGCGCATCCATAATGACCATGTACAGGTGCGCGATGAATGCAACAAAGCCTGACAGGCTACCGTACTGGATGTTATTTTGCACCGAAATTCGATCCAATAGAGGCAGATATTTGCATTCTGCTATGACCCGTTTCTGCTCAAGCGACTCGCCTGGAATTTACCCAGGTGGGTACAGCGGATTAGCCGTGAACGATGCAGACAATGTCCACCTGAAAACAGGCTTTTGCCCGGGGGTTCAGGCTCAGATCACATTGTGACTCCTGCCGTGAAACGGACAGCTACCCTCCTTGCCTGGTTCTCCGTAGCGACTGCTCATTGGATGACACAATTCCTGGCGGGAAAGCCAGCGACCGTCATCCCCCAGATAGCACCGGCTGGGGATGGGCGTTTCCTGCCCCCGATAGATTTCGAAGATTTTTGTCCGGCCCGGATCTTCACGGCGCTTTTCGAGAAAAACTACCAGACCGCAGATGGTATCGGCGAAGTAAGACACCTGTATTGAATCATCCTCATCGAGGATATTGACGACGGCCTGGTAGGTGTAAGGATAGGTGCTGTTATCGTCCACCCTGAACGCTCTTGCAAATAATTCCATGTCAATCTCCTGATCACGATGCAGCAGCACCAGACTTGAACCCATACATTCGGGAGAATGATACAAAATTCAGACCCTATGAAAAATAAACGCCTGGGGTTGAAATCAAAACCCGCCTCTTCGTCGCTGGTGGAAAATGGTAAATCTGTTGGAAAACGCTTCTACGGGAATACCGCATCCTTTATTTGTGTCTCTCACAGGTTATTCCTGCTGCTGATCAGCGTCTGATCAGGAATTCCCCATGCACACCCCCTGCACCCGTAATTTTCAGCTTGATTTCATCTTCCACTGATACCTTAAAGTTCAGTTGAAAACGGGAGGTCTGAATATCATGACTGATTCATCTCAAATCAGGGTCTGGGATCCACTTGTAAGATTCTTCCACTGGTCATTGGCCAGCGCTTTTTTCATCGCCTACATTACCGGGGAGGAGCTCCTGGTTGTCCATATCTGGGCCGGCTACCTGATTCTCGCATTGCTCGGCATCCGTTTTGTCTGGGGCATTATCGGTACGCGCTATGCCCGATTTTCGGATTTTGTGTACTCCCCCGCCAACGTTATCCAGTTCCTGAAAGACACCTTGAATCTCAGGGCAAAGCGTTATCTCGGCCACA
Source organism: uncultured Thiohalobacter sp. (assembly GCA_964634485.1). Taxonomy (GTDB): domain Bacteria; phylum Pseudomonadota; class Gammaproteobacteria; order DSM-19610; family DSM-19610; genus Thiogranum. Next base: position 1,298 of record CAZWJB010000244.1, read on the forward strand.
ATCCGGCCGGCGGCGCCATGGTGATCCTTTTGATGATGAGCCTGTTGATAACCAGCGCAAGCGGGGTTTTGTTACTTGGCGCAGAAGACCAGGCTGGCCCTCTGGCTCACTGGTTCAGCCAGGGCGGAGGCTTCTGGGGCGATGCCCTGGAAGAACTGCACGAGTTCTTTGCCAACTTCACCCTGTTACTTGTGTTCGCCCACGTGGCCGGTGTCATTGTGGAGAGTGTTATTCATAAAGAGAATCTGGTGTCTGCCATGATCACCGGATTTAAACCTGAAAACCCGGATCATAGTGAGAGTGCATCATGAAAAGTCATTTACTGATTGCGACGTTGATCATCGCTATTCCGGCAGATTTTGCACTGGCGGAGAGCACGGCCATCGACAAGTTGCTGCAGGACTATGCCGCGCAGGGTGCCGCCACCGCCGATGCCGGACGGGGAAAGAGAATGTGGGATGAAACGTTCAGGCGGAATGGCGAGTTCCCGCAACGCAGTTGTTCATCCTGCCATACGACTAATTTGACGAAGACCGGCAAGCACGTCAAAACCAACAAGGAAATCAAACCCATGACACCTTCAGCCAACCCGAGGCGACTGACTGACGGTAAAAAAATCGAGAAATGGTTTAAACGCAATTGCAAATGGACGCTGGGCCGCGAATGCAGCGCCCAGGAAAAGGCCGACTTCCTGGCCTACATCGACAAACCATCCTGATTTGAGGAATGCCATCATGAAAGCCACGCTAGCGATAACTGCCGTTATTTTCACTATCGGATTTGTCACTCTCCCCGTCGTCTGGAGCGATGGCGATTTCCGCTGGAAAGACATGGAGGAATACGAACATAGATCAACTGATGTTGCGGCCGTCGATAACCCGGTGTACAAAGAGGAATGTAGCAGTTGCCACATGGCCTACCCGCCCGGCCTATTACCGGCCAGATCATGGACTAAAATGATGGCGGGGCTTGAAGACCATTTCGGCGACGATGCCGAGCTTGACCCGGATACACACAAGGCGATCAGCCGGTTTCTTGTGGAAAATAGCGCAGACCAGTCCGATTATCGCCGTTCACGTAAGTTCAGCCAGTCTATTGGATCAAATGATGCACCCATACGCATATCGGACACACCGTATTTCAGGCATGAACATGACGAAATCCCAGACCGCATGGTAACGGGAAACCCGAAGGTGAAAAGCCTCAGCCAGTGTGACGCGTGCCACGCGGATGCAGAGCGCGGTACGTTTAATGAGCACGATATAGTCATACCTGGTTATGGCCGCTGGGATGATTGATTCGTAACACGGCAGTCCTTTATGAATACTC
>CAZWJB010000245.1:0-2621 GCA_964634485.1 uncultured Thiohalobacter sp.
CAGCACACATCTGAACGTCGAATTCGAGCCAGCAGGCTCCGGCCTGCAGGGCAGCTTCAAGACTGATCCATGTGTTTTCCGGGTACTGGTGCATATAGCCCCGGTGGGCGACAAGTTGTGGTATGCATTGCTTATTCATCAGTACGGGTATCAATATGGGTACGAAGTTGTTCAATGAAGCGCGTATAGCGATCATCCAGGAGGGTATCGGAGCGGGGCTCAAAATGTTGTATTGCGTCCGATGCCTGCCAGTTTTCCGGCCGGCCGGCTGCCAGCCAGGCGATCCCCCTGGCGCTGGCCTCCGGGTCATCGGCGCGTTGCACGGGCAATTTACTGAGGTTGGCAAGTTTCTGACACAGGGCATTGAGCTGTGACAGGCCACCACTGACGCGCAGACGTGTGACAGGCTGCTGTCGCTGCATGATTTCAAGATTGTACTGGATCAGAAACAGAATGCTCTCTGCGACCGCGACCGCCGCCCCGGCTACCCTGAGCCGGTCATGGCCAGGCACGAATTGAGGTGCCGGCCCCTGCCGCCACCAGGGAGAACCCAGCCCGCCCACCGTATTCATGAACAGCGGCGGATCTGTTATTTGTTCTAGCCAGTGTGGCAGTCCGGACTGAATATCTTCATCCGGCCATTGTGCCTGCAGCCAATGCAGGGCGTTGCCTGCACCGTTGACAGTGCCTTCCAGCAGGTACTCGCAATGTTCCTGATCGCTGCTGGCAATGCTGGTCAACAGCTCTGCTGGCGCCGCAGCGCCGGTCTGTGCGGCAAGGATAAAGGCGCCGCTGCCCAGGTTGACCAGCGCCGTGCTGTCGTCCGGTCGGCCCGATCCGAACCAGGCTGCGTTCTGGTCTCCGCTCAGGGCTGTAACCGGGATCCTGCAGTCTGACAGGGTTCCATACTCGTTCAGTACCGGACGGCAGGAGGGTAGTCTGTCAAGAGGTACATCGAAGCAGTCCACCAGTAGCGGAGACCACTGGAGTGTGTGGATGTCAAACAGCTGCATGCGTTGTGCATTGCTGTGATCCACCACGTAACTGTGTTCATGCGTTAATCGCTGCAGCAGGAAGCTGGCCAGAGGCCCGGAGCGTATCTCCGGCGGATTGCCTGGTAAGTGATATAACCAGTGTAGCTTGCTCGCACCATAATGGGCGGACAGCGGCAGCCCTGAAATTTTGCGGATTACCGCGGCGCTGCCGCGTAGTTTCTCAACTTGCCGGGCACCGCGTGTATCCTGCCAGCTGATGGCGCTGGACAAGGCCGTGCCATCCGGCTGCCAGGCGGTGACTGTGGAGCGCTGGGTGGTCATGCCGCAGGCATGCACGGCGTCACGTTGTGCGCCTGGCAGCGCCTGCAGCACATCCTGTATCGCCGCCTGCACGGAAGCAACGAGCTGTTCAGCGTCCTGTTCGACCTGTCCGGGGCGGGGGCGCACAAGGCTTACCGGGTGCAGGCTGCGCGCCACCACCTGACCGCCCTGATCCAGCAGCAACGCACGGCTGGCGTGCGTGCCCTGATCGATTGCCAGTACGTAGTCCATGAATACACGCAAAGATAACGTCTACTGCTTGCAGCTGAAAGGCCTCAGGAGTAAAAAGTCAGGATATGGCAGAGCAGTTTGAACTTGACCCCCGGCTGGCCTCGGATTGCATTCGCGTGGGCCGCCTGCCGCTGAGCGCGTTGCTACTGCTGAACGACGCACGTTATCCCTGGTTTGTACTGGTGCCACAGCGTAACCATGTCAGTGAGATCTTCCAGTTGCCGGAAGCGGATCAACAGCAGTTGTGGCGGGAATCGGCGCGGCTGGCGGAGCACCTGATGCAGAGCTTCCATGCCGACAAGATCAATATCGGCGCGCTTGGGAACCTGGTACCACAATTGCATATTCACCATGTTGCACGTTTCAGGAGTGATCCGGCCTGGCCGGGTCCTGTGTGGGGGCACAGCGACCCGCTGCCTTACGAAAAGCACAGCATTACCGAACGCGTGGGGATGGCCTGTGACTGGTTCGGTGATGAGCTGGATGTTTTTTAGCTAAAGGTTCAAAGTTAATCGATCAGGAGCTCCTTGAGTAACGGCCGTTCGGCTGATTACCCGCTTATTCCGGGATGGGCTTTATTTTTAGCTCGGCAGGCGTTGCCTTGATGAAGCCGTGCTTCGCATAAATATCCTGGGCGGCATCGGTTGCCAGGTAGTGCAGGAATCGATTGGCATTTTTGCCGTTACGCCCCTTGGTCAGCGGGCCTATTGCATAGCCCACCTTGTCCTGCTGATTGTAGGGGGCGGGGATAGCTACGCCATCGATCTTGCGGCCGGATTCCTTGCCGTATACGACTTCCGTCGTCCATACGATACCGACATCGGCTTCGCCCTGTTCGATGCGGTGCGGAGTTTCGCGGTGATGCCTTGACGTAAACCAGGTCTTGTCTTTTACCGCCCAGCAACTCTTGCACTTTGCGTCACCGGTGACTTTGTCGTAGATGCCCAGGTCTTTCAACATCTGCGCACCGTAAAACTTGAAAATGCCTTCGGTCAACGGGTTGGGGTGCGATTGCACCAGGTCATCGCGGGCAAGGTCTTCAGGGCCCTTGATCGCTTTCGGGTTACCCTCTGC
>CAZWJB010000246.1:0-2579 GCA_964634485.1 uncultured Thiohalobacter sp.
CGCAAGCAGCTGGAACGCGGCCAGCGTGTTACCGAGCTGATGAAGCAGGCACAGTATTCGCCCCTGTCAGTCTCGGAAATGGCGCTGTCGCTGTTCGCTGCCAATGAAGGTTACCTGGACGATGTCGAGGTGAACAAGATCGTGGCGTTTGAAAGCGCGCTGCTGGCGCACTTCAAGTCCAGCTTCGGCAGTGACATGGAGGCCCTCAACGCCAACCCTGACTACAACGATGATGTGGAAGCAAAGTTGCGCACCATCGTTGAAGACTTCAAGGCCAACGGCGCCTACTAACTGAACCGGGACGAAAGCAATGGCTGGCGCGAAAGAAGTACGCACCCAGATAAAGAGTATTCAGAATACTCAGAAGATTACCAAGGCCATGGAAATGGTGGCGGCGAGCAAGATGCGCAAGGCGCAGGATCGGATGCGTGCTTCACGACCGTACGCGGAAAAAATGCTTAACGTGGTTGCACACATGGGCAAGGCACATCCGGAATACAGGCATCCTTTTCTGATCGAGCGCGAGGCAAAGCGCGTAGGTCTGATTGTGGTTTCCACCGATCGCGGCCTGTGTGGTGGTCTGAACACCAACCTGTTCAAGACGGCTGTCCGTTCGATGAAAGAATGGCGTGGCCAGGACCTGGATATTGACCTGTCCGTTATTGGTAGCAAGGCGATGGGTTTCTTCAAGCGTATGGGCGGCAACGTGGTATCGGAAAATTCACACCTCGGTGATACGCCGCGTGTGGAAGAGTTGATCGGTTCTGTGAAAGTGATGCTGGATGCCTACAATGAAGGTCACATCGACCGTCTGTACCTGGCTAACAACGTCTTTTTTAACACCATGACACAGAACCCGGCGGTCGAGCAATTGCTGCCGGTGGTGGGTGATGACAGCGATGAGGAACTAAAACATCACTGGGATTACATCTACGAGCCGGACGCCAGGACTGTGATGGATGGTTTGCTGATGCGCTACATCGAATCACTGGTCTACCAGGGTCTGGTGGAGAACATCGCCTGTGAAATGGCAGCGCGCATGGTGGCCATGAAAGCGGCGTCGGATAATGCCGGCACCCTCATCGACGAATTGCAGCTGGTCTATAACAAGGCCCGCCAGGCGGCGATTACCCAGGAACTGTCGGAAATTGTCGCGGGTGCTGCAGCGGTTTAATTATTTTATATTAAGAGGACTTACTCAATGAGTTCCGGAAACATTGTTGAAATCATCGGCGCCGTGGTCGACGTGGAATTTCCGCGTGATGCCGTACCCAAGGTTTACGATGCGTTGCTGGTGGATGACGCCGGGTTGACGCTGGAAGTGCAGGGCCAGCTGGGCGACGGCGTGGTACGTACCATCGCCATGGGGTCAACCGATGGCTTGAAGCGTGGCATCAACGTTGCTAACACCGGGTCACCGATTTCGGTACCGGTCGGTCAGGGTACCCTGGGCCGTGTCATGGATGTACTCGGCAACCCGATCGACGAATGCGGCGCTGTAGAATTTGACAAGAAGATGCCGATTCACCGCACGCCACCGACCTACGAAGATCAGGCCGCCAGCCTGGAAATCCTCGAGACCGGTATCAAGGTTATTGACCTCATCATGCCCATCGCCAAGGGCGGCAAGATCGGCCTGTTCGGCGGCGCCGGCGTGGGTAAGACCGTTACCCTGATGGAACTGATTCGTAACATCGCTATCGAGCACTCCGGATTTTCGGTGTTCGCCGGTGTCGGCGAGCGTACCCGCGAAGGTAACGACTTTTACTATGAAATGAAGGAAGCCAACGTTCTGGAAAAAGTGGCGTTGGTGTATGGCCAGATGAACGAGCCACCGGGCAACCGCCTGCGCGTGGCGCTGACCGGTCTGACCATTGCGGAAAACTTCCGTGACGAAGGTCGTGACGTGCTGATGTTCATCGATAACATTTACCGCTACACGCTGGCCGGTACCGAGGTATCTGCACTGCTCGGCCGTATGCCATCCGCGGTAGGTTACCAGCCGACACTGGCGGAAGAAATGGGCACACTTCAGGAGCGCATCACTTCCACCAAGACCGGTTCCATCACCTCCTTCCAGGCCGTGTACGTGCCTGCGGATGATTTGACCGATCCGTCGCCGGCAACCACTTTCGCGCATCTTGATGCAACGCTGGTGTTGTCCCGCCAGGTCGCGGAGCTGGGTATCTACCCGGCTGTTGACCCGCTCGATTCCTCCTCTCGCCAGCTCGATCCGCTGGTGGTTGGTAACGAGCACTACGATACCGCACGCGCGGTACAGGGTACCTTGCAACGTTACAAAGAATTGCGCGATATTATCGCCATCCTCGGCATGGACGAACTGTCGGAAGAAGACAGGCAGGTCGTGACCCGCGCGCGCAAGATCCAGCGCTTCCTGTCGCAGCCGTTCTTTGTGGCGGAGACCTTTACCGGTGCGACCGGCAAGTACGTCTCGCTCAAAGATACCATCGTAGCGTTCAAGGGCATTATTGCCGGTGACTATGACGACCTGCCCGAGCAGGCCTTCTACATGGTCGGTACCATCGATGAAGCTGTCGAAAAAGCCAAGTCGCTCTAGT
>CAZWJB010000247.1:0-2571 GCA_964634485.1 uncultured Thiohalobacter sp.
TACCTTGCCTTCCCGTATCATGGCTACACAGCTATCAGCATCCAGTTCCATTATTTATCTTCTTTCTGTTCCGTTTGTCCGTAGATCCAGTATGTTTCCAGCTTGTTTATCAGCCCATGTGTTTTTTCCACGTCCAGCCACAGGTTGATAAATTCCCTGAGTTCAGGCTGGCTGTCGGGGAGCACCAGGGAAAGCGCAACCCTGTAATCCAGACCTTGCGGGATAACCACCGAAAAATTTGGATAGATCAGTGTCCAGGCTGAAGCCGACTCGGCCGTATAGAGCATGGCATCGAGTTTCACCTTGCCGGACAGGTAATCCCTGGGCGAATCCAGTGGCACAATTTCAGCATCGCCAAAATACTCTCTGACAATTGGCCGGTAAAGGGTTTTATCCAGGACATTCAGGACGCCGAGACGCAGTTGTCCTTCGGCGCGTATTTTCTTGAGAGTGGAAAAGGTGGAACGGCGATAGTCCGGTACGATAAGCCCGATGTGCTCGTACAGGTAAGGCTGACTGAAGGTCCACTCGCGGGCGCGTTCAGTGGTTAGAATCAGTGCGCCCGCGTACACATCAATACGGCCTTCATTCAGTGCCGATCCGGCCCGGGATTTTTCCAGTTTTACCAGTTCCATGCTGACGTCAAGCTTGCTGGCCAGTTCGCGCAGGAGGTCGATATCGAATCCCACCATATCGCCCTGCTTGTTGCGGAAAGCAAACGGCAGGGCACTGTCCGGGAAGCCGACCCGCAGCGTGCCGCGCTGTTCAATGACGGGCAGACGTGGTGTGGAGAGCACGTTATCAGGCAGTTTTTCAGGCAGCTTGATGATGCGCTCATTCCCGGGTTTTCCCATGGGGGTCATCGATACAAAGGATTCATAGCCGGTGTACTCATAGGGGAGAGCGCGGGTCAGAACGGTGCCCAGTCCCCACATGAACAGGCCCATTGCCAGTACACTTGCCGTCAGTACCTGCAGCAGGCCTTTCTTTTTCAGCCAGCCGAGCATGACGCTGGCGCCGAGCAGGCTGATGACCAGGGCGTGCATGGTCGCGAGCACCGTGGCAAAGCGGGCCGTTATGACACTGCCCAGCAGGTAGAGCTGGAACAGGTCCGAGGGCAGGTGGAAATAATCCAGCATAAAGGGCAGCGCCACGGCCATGGTGCCGAATGCCGACACGGCGCCGGTGACGACAAAACCCGGGTACTGTGATGCATCCAGCGGTGAGCCTACGTACCACCCGGCGAACGGGATGAAGCCGATCCCCAGCAGCGTGCCGACACTGGGGAAGCTGTAGGCGGTTGGTACCAGTACATCGATGGCCGTGCGGGCTTCATCGCTTTTGCCCAGGTTGCTATGTTCGCCCAGCAGTTGCTTGGCCCGTTCTGCAATCATGGGTAACACCACCAGCACCGTTCCGGCGGCAAGGGCGGTGACCATGGGTGTCCTTGCCTCTCTTATTACATCCCGGTAGCTGAAGGGCGTGGCCAGAGCGACGAACATCGGCAGAGTGAAGAAGGTCAGCACCAGCCAGGCACCGGCGTAGACCCACAAATAGACCTGCAGGCGTGTCAGTGCCTGAAAGTCCAGGGTACCCGCTGCAGCTGCGGAAAGTGCAAAAATACCGATGGGTGCCAGTTTTGCGACGAAGGAGGCCATTTTCATCAGCGCATCGCTGACATTCTGCAATAGCAGGATGAGCCCGTCCTTGTTGCGGACCGGGATCAGTGCGATACCCATGGCGATACTGAACACCACGACGGCCGGGACAATGGTGTTGGCAAGTGACTTGAACGGGTTGGCCGGGATATACAGTGTAAGCGGGTCGAAACTTGCAGGTTTGGTGATCAGGCTGCTGCTGAAAAAGGACGCCGAGGTCCAGTCCGGGTAGGCAAACGGCATCACCAGCAGGGTGAGCATTGTGGTCGCCCATAAAAACAGGATCAGCCCCGCCCCGGCAATACCGATGCGTCTGGCCATGTCCATATTCAGCCGCCCGAGTCCGCCAACCAGCGAAAACAAAATATAAGGCAGCACCGTCATCTGCAGCAGACGGATATAGGCGTCACCCAGAATCTCCAGCTTGCCGGCCGGTTTCCCGACCAGGACACCGAAGACGATGCCGCCGATCAGGCTGAAAATGACGAGCTGGAAAGGTGAAAGCCTGAAAATACGAATATTCATTCGCATCAAGTATAAGCTGTAAGCCGGACTCAGAAAACAGGGTATGGTAATTACTCTGAATCGTGCTGTCTTTATTCGTCCTGGCCATGATCAACGTGAATGCCGGCGCTGTGGTATCATTCTTCCTCGTCGTCTTTACGGCCAGCTGGCGCGCGCATGTCATCACGCCGAAACCACGTGCCGACTTATCAAGATGCTTGTGAAAGAGTTTCCTGAACCGTAAAAGTCGGATAGCCTTCACATCTCCGACTAACCAGACTATTTGATCCAGCCATGACATCAACAGTCGATTCACCCGCAACCCGGCACGTTCGGTTTCACAAAAGCATGCGAGGCCGGTTTTTTCTGTTTGGCGTCCTGCCCACCATCGCCATGCTGGTTGCAATTG
>CAZWJB010000248.1:0-2557 GCA_964634485.1 uncultured Thiohalobacter sp.
TCCCCATACTTTGACATTATCAAGTGCCCGCATCTGGATTTTACCAGGCAACCGACCTACCGTGAGCTGCCATGGGACCGGAGAGGCCGCATTTGCAATACCGAGGGTGAATGCTATGTACCCACCATGCAGCCGGAGCCGCAACCTGAACAACAGAACTACAACGAGGAAGCCGGGGTCGAAGCACATAAGAAGGTTGTTAAAACCACCTGAATGACGGGAGCATTTCCATGGCGATATTTATAGAGTTACTGGTAGTACTTGCCGCTGTATGGAGCCTGACTGCCCAGCGGGCGCCTGCCTGGGCATGGAGTGGTGCAATTGCCCTGTATCTGCTCGCCTGGCCGGGCATACATGGTATCAGTGGCTGGGTACTGACACCGGTGTGGCTGGTATTTGTCCCCGCTGCCATTCTGCTGGGCGTTCCCTCGGTACGTCGCACGGTCATCAGCACCCCGGTCATGGGCATGTTCCGCCACATGATGCCAAGCGTATCAGATACCGAACGGGAGGCACTGGAAGCCGGCAGCACCTGGTGGGAAGCCGAACTTTTCAGCGGTCAACCTGACTGGAATATTCTGCTGGATTATGATGCTCCCGCACTCAGCGAGGAAGAACAGGCGTTCATCGATGGCCCGGTCAATGAACTGTGCAGCATGATCGACGACTGGGAAATTACCGAGCACCTGCACGACCTGTCCGAACCGGTGTGGGATTTCCTCAAGCGGGAACGCTTCTTCGGCATGATTATCCCGAAACAGTACGGTGGCCTGGATTTTTCCGCCTACGGCCACTCCAGCGTTGTCATGAAAATTGCCAGCCGTAGCATTTCGGCTGCCGTCACCGCCATGGTACCGAACTCGCTGGGGCCCGCACAGTTGCTGCTGCACTACGGAACGGATGAACAGAAACAATACTATCTGCCGCGCCTGGCACGTGGCGAGGAAATCCCCTGCTTCGCCCTGACCGGACCTGAAGCCGGCAGTGACGCTGCCGCCATGCCGGACCGTGGTGTGGTATGCCACCAGCAATTCGAAGGTGAAGAATGCCTCGGCATACTTCTGAACTGGGAGAAACGCTACATTACGCTGGGTCCTGTCGCAACAGTCCTCGGTCTGGCATTCAAGCTTTATGACCCGGACCATTTACTGGGCCCGCAGGAAGAACTCGGGATTACACTGGCACTGATCCCCACCAATACACCCGGCGTCGAAATCGGCAGCCGTCACTTCCCGTTGAATCAGGCATTCATGAACGGCCCCAATCGTGGCAAAGATGTCTTTATCCCGATGGACTGGATTATCGGTGGACAGGCGCGCATCGGCGAAGGCTGGCGCATGCTGATGGAGTGTCTGGCCGACGGACGGTCGATTTCCCTGCCCGCGCTGGGTACCGGTGGCGGCAAGCTGGCATCACGCGTGGGCGGAGCCTATGCGGCGGTTCGCAAACAGTTCAAGACACCGATCGGAAAGTTCGAAGGTATCTCCGAGGTGCTGGGCCGGATTGCCGGCAATGCCTACGCCATGGACGCTGCCAGGGGCCTGACGACACTGGCAGTCGACAGGGGTAAAAAACCATCGGTCGCCTCCGCCATTGTGAAATACCACCTGACCGAGCGCGGGCGCAAGGTTATGGACGATGTCATGGACATACACGGTGGCCGCGGTATCTGCATGGGGCCGCGCAATTACCTGGGGCGCTTCTACCAGGGCATCCCTATCAGCATTACCGTGGAAGGCGCCAATATCCTGACCCGCAGTCTGATCATCTTCGGCCAGGGTGCGATTCGCTGCCACCCGTACCTGCTGAAAGAAATGGAAGCGGCACAAAACCGCGACCTGGGCAATTTCGACCGGGCCCTGTTCGGGCACACCAAACTGCTGCTCAGCAACCTGGCGCGTGCCGTTTTCCACGGCCTGACCCGGGCGCGTTTTGCCCGCACACCCGTGCAGCGGGAGGAAGCGCGCTACTACCGGCAACTGACCCGCATGAGCGCTATGTTCGCTGTCTCCGCAGAAGCCGCGCTGCTGACACTGGGCGGTGCTCTGAAACGCAAGGAATCCCTGTCCGGACGACTGGGTGATGTATTGAGCCAGCTGTATATTGCCTCGGCCGCGCTGAAACGCTTTGCCGACCAGGGCCGCCAGCCGGCCGACCGGCCGTTACTGGAATGGGCGGTTCGCGACGCGCTGTACGAAGCTCAGCAGAAACTGTTTGAGGTGTACGCTAACCTGCCTAACCGTTTCCTGGGCAGGCTACTGAAATGGATGTTGTTCCCCTACGGGGCCAGCTACCGCGCACCCGATGATGCGCTGTTGCAACGTGCGGCCAACGTCATCCTGCGCTGGAGCAGCGCACGAGAACGTCTGACGGAAGGCTTGTTTATTCCGCAAGACCAGGACGAATCCCTGGCACAACTGGAATCCGCATTTGAAAAGACTGCCGCTGCACAGGCCGTACTGTCGCACTTGCGAAAAGCCATGCGCAGTGGTCAACTTGCGTCTGGAGACCCGGAACACTGTCTGGTCGAAGCGGTTTCTGCCGGCGTGATTGACGA
>CAZWJB010000249.1:0-2534 GCA_964634485.1 uncultured Thiohalobacter sp.
CCGGCATTCAAGCGCAGCCGGCACCAGTGTATTTGGCCAATCGCGTTCGACAGGAACGTCCTGTCCGGCTACCCAGCTCCACCTCTCTCAACGGATTGGAGATAAGTGCGATATTCGAGTGACAGATTTAACGCCAGCACTAATCGAAGCATCGGATAACTTGCTTCAAGGAGGCGGCAAAAGCACGGCATCCGGCACGTTGGAGTCAGGAAACACGGAATTGGGAACCGGTACAGACAGTGTATTTGAATCCCGATAAATCGGTCAATAGCGAACAGGCAGCTACGCTGGATGAAGCCGCTTGAGTTAAACCATCGAGGCGACAGGTACCTTGACAATTACCGCGTGGAAAACGGTTGTTGTGGCTACACATTTTAGATTGGAGTAGCTCGAAGCCTGAAACAAGTATAGAGTAAGGATGTTAGATTCATAGGCGATACAATGTGCAGCCTGAAATAACAGTGTAGCCGAATAATGGTGGAAATATTTGTTAATGGCTCGACACAGAAAGAAAAGAAAAAGGTTTTTCGAGTTCAGTTTTGTGGTTGAGAGGGGAACACATTGACTGAACAAAGCGGTTTCGATTTCCAGTCGCTGGCTGGATGCCTGGCAGGTGTCGATGAAGTGGGGCGCGGTCCGCTGGCAGGGCCGGTGGTAGCGGCTGCCGTAATCCTCGATCCCGAACGGCCGATTGAAGGGTTGAGGGATTCAAAAAAACTCACCGAACGGCGCCGGGAAGTCCTTGCGGTGCAGATACGCGAACGGGCACTGGCCTGGTCGCTGGGTCGCGCGGAAGTGCATGAGATAGACGAGATCAATATTCTCCAGGCGAGTCTGCTCGCCATGCAGCGTGCGGTTGCCGGGTTAACGCTGGCGCCCGGGCTGGTATTGGTGGACGGCAATCGTTGTCCGCAACTCGACTATCCGTCACAGGCTGTGGTCAGGGGTGATGCACTGGTGCCGGCCATAAGCGCGGCTTCCATTATTGCCAAGGTGAGCCGTGACCATGAGATGACTGAACTGGATGGTAGTTACCCGGGCTACGGCCTGGCGCAACACAAAGGATATCCCAGCAAGGCCCACCTGGAAGCGCTGCAAACACTCGGTGTGTCGCCGGTACACCGGCGTTCCTATGCGCCGGTGCGCCGCTTGCTGGAAGCCGCAGGAGACACCTCCTGACACCATGGCACAGTTCTGGACATTCCTTTCCTCACTCCGGACTGGTGGTGAACCGGGTGAACGTCACCAGCCCTCGGCAACAACGGCGGATAAGCACGGAAAAAAAGCGGACAGCCTCGCCGAATACCTCGATGACTGCCGGCGCAGGGTCGAAGCAGCCCGAACCGGACTGGAAGACAGGCAACGCGCCTGGGTGGTAGAGGGCAACAGTCCCTTCATGCTCCGGCCGGACAACGCAGGCCGGATCAAACGCGGCATCCTGATGGTGCACGGCTTGACCGATTCGCCCTACATGATGCGTGACCTCGCACGCTTCTTTCAGCAACAAGGCTTCCTGGTGCTGGTGATGCAGTTGCCGGGGCACGGCACCCGACCCGGGGATCTGCTGGATACCCGCTGGCAGGACTGGGTCGACGCGCACCAGCATCTGCTCGGTCTGCTGGGCGCAGAAGTCGACGACATCTACCTGCTGGGATTCTCTATCGGTGCGACAATCAGTCTCTACCAATCGGTGCGTAACGAGCATATAAAGGGGCTGTTCCTGTTTGCGCCTGCTGTACGGGTGCTTGTCGCAGCACAGTTGACCTGTCCGCTGGCGTGGTTCGGGAAATGGTGGCAACGGCTGGCCTGGTTCGCTGTACAGCCGGATACGGATGATTTCAAATACGAGTCATTGAGCAACCGTGCTATTTGTGAAGTGCACAAGCTGATCAGGGCGTTGCATCGGGTCAGTACGCTGGTGGAGCGCAGGATTCCATTGTTCGTCGTGGCCAGCGAAAACGACGCAACAGTTGATTCTGCAGCTATCCTGCGCTGGTTCGCACGGCAGAAGGGCACCCCGCGGCGGATGCTGTACTACAGCACCGGTCATCCCGTGGTTCCTCCAGATGTAAAGACCGTGGCGGCGAAATTTCCGGATCAGAACATCCGGTCTTTTGCACATACCGCGCTGTTGCAGTCACCGGACAACCCGCATTATGGTGTTCGCGGCAGCTACCGTTTCTGTACGCATTACTACCGGCTGGACCAGCAAAAATACGACCTTTGCAAGAATGGTCAGGAAAGCTGCCTGGGGGAAATATTCGATGAAACCGAGGATTGCCCGGTTGTCCGGCGGCTGACCTACAATCCATTGTTTGAAGAGATGCTCGCAGATGTCCGTGCATTTTTGCTGGAGCTGGAACAGGACGTGAGCAGCCGGTAATGTTTGAACCGTCGAGACGCAAAGAGCGCAGCCTACTGGAAGAAGCCAAACAGGGACAGGCCATATTTTAGGTCCGGCCACCCACCTGAAAACTTGAAGGGAGATCGAAAAAAGTATTGGAGTGTCACAATTAAATTACCTTGGTGTATTA
>CAZWJB010000250.1:0-2526 GCA_964634485.1 uncultured Thiohalobacter sp.
TAAACGCACAGGCTGGCTGAGTCTGCTGGCCGGCGTTGCGGCTCTGGCGGCCTTGCAACTCTGGTTACGTCCGTTGTTACCCGTCGATGAAACCCGCTATCTCAGCGTCGCCTGGGAGATGTGGTGGCGCGGCGATTTCCTGGTGCCGTATCTGAACGGCGAACCCTACAGCCACAAGCCCCCCTTGTTGTTCTGGTTGATACATGCAGTGTGGGCTGTGACGGGAGTCTCGGAATCCGCTGCACGACTGGTTCCGCTATTGCTCAGTGTCGTGGTGCTGTGGATGTCTGCGGGACTGGGCAGCCGCTTGTGGCCGGATCAGGCCGGGCTAATCCGGCCACTGGTTCCGTGGTTGTTACTCGGTGGTGTGTTCTGGAACAATTTCTTCACGCTGATTCAGTTTGATCTGTTACTGGCGCTGGCGGCGCTGCTGGCCTGGCGCGGCGTGCTGGATGCGATGCACACCCCGTTGCGTGGCTGGTTGCTCGTCAGCCTCGGCATAGGGTTTGGCGTGCTCAGTAAGGGGCCGGTGATTCTGGTACCGGTGCTGCCGGCTATCCTGTTCGCACCCTGGTGGATCGGGGACAGGGTGACGGTGGCCTGGCCGGCCTGGTACCTGGGCGGTTTGTCAGCCCTGTTACTGGGTGCAGCGATCGCTCTGCTGTGGGCAGTCCCCGCGGGTCTGGCGGGTGGTGATGCCTACCGGCAGGCGATTTTCTGGGGGCAGTCGGCAGGGCGTGTGCTGAATTCGTTCGCACATCGTAACCCCTGGTGGAGTTATGTGCTGTGGCTGCCCCTGATGTGGCTGCCGTGGGTGCTGTGGCCGCGGTTGTGGAAGGCCGCGCTGCGCGCAGGGTGGAACGATAGCGGCATACGCTTCTGTCTGGCGGTGATTGTGCCCGCGCTGGTGATTTTCAGTCTGATCAGTGGCAAGCAGGGCAAGTATTTGCTGCCCCTGTTTCCCCTGATCGCCCTGCTGTTTGCACGCTGGCTGGCTGCACTGGATAAGGATGCCGGTGCTTGCCGCATGCGGTTTGTCGGCGCGTTGCTGTTGCTCAGTGGTCTCGTGTTAGTCGTGTTGCCCTGGTTGCCGACCGGTCTGGACTGGTTGTCGCAGTTGCAGCCGCTGTGGGGTCTGGCATTACTGGTGCCGGGTGTTGTGTTGTTGCGCCTGGATCTGCAACCGGCCACAGCGGTGCGCGCCGCCAGTCTGGCCATGGTGTTGTGGACGGCGACGCTGTACCTGGCGCTGGTCCCGCTGCTGGCGACAGAGTATGACCTGAAGCCGGTAAGCCGCACCCTGCACGGCTTGCAGCAAAGCAGCCGGCCGCTGGCCTGGCTGGGCAAGTATCACGGACAGTTTCATTTTCTGGGCCGCTTGCGAACGCGCATTGAACCCCTTGCCGGCAGTGAGCGGTTGCGCGGCTGGCTGGATGCCAATCCGGACGGCTATCTGCTGGTGAACTACAGGACTGCGCGCCCGGATGTACCGGATTCCCTGCAGGTGCAACCCTATCGGGGGGGCAGGCTGGTGTTGTGGCCGGCAGAACAGCTGCTGCAGGATACTCACCGGCTCGACGCGTTGGCAGGGAGCGGGTAAGCTTCGCCCCTTCATTTTAATGATCGCTTGCTCATGAATACTGTTCTTGCTCCAGCGCCGCTGGCCGCGCTGCGTTTAAAGAAAAACGAAGAACGGCGTATCCGTGCCGGACATCTCTGGGTGTACAGCAACGAGGTGGATACTGCGGCCACACCCCTGAAGTCGTTCGAACCCGGACAGCAGGTGCAGTTGCTGGCGCATAACGGCAAGAGCCTGGGCAACGCCTACGTTAATCCCAACTCGCTGATCTGTGCACGACTGGTGAGCAGGGACCCGCAGTATGTGCTGGACCGTTCCCTGCTGGTACACCGTTTGAAGGTTGCGCTGTCGCTGCGCGAGCGCCTGTTCGACAAACCGTATTACCGCCTGGTCTACGGCGAAACCGATCAGCTGCCTGGACTGGTGATTGACCGTTATAACGATATCTGTGTGGTGCAGATCACCACGGCAGGCATGGAGGCGGTAAAAGAGCAGGTGCTGGAAGCCTTGCACAAGGTGCTTCGTCCGGCAGGTATTGTACTGCGCGCCGACAGTGCGGTACGCAAGCTGGAGGGACTGGAGTCCTACCGGGAAAACATCGGCAGCGTGCCGGACCAGGTTACGGTCGAGGAACACGGTCTGTCATTTTCAGTATCCCTGCAGCAGGGGCAGAAAACCGGCTGGTTTTACGATCAACGCATGAATCGCGCCCGGCTGGGAAATTACGTATCGGGAAAACGGGTGCTGGACGTGTTCAGTTATGTCGGTGCCTGGGGTTTGCAGGCGGCGGCAGTCGGTGCCAGTGAAGTACTCTGTGTCGACTCCTCAGGTGCTGCGATTGATAGCATACAGGCCAACGCTGCGAGCAATCACCTGGCAGATACGGTTTCCACTTTGCAAGGCGATGCCTTTGAGGCACTGGGTCAGTTGCGCGCAAACCAGGAAAA
>CAZWJB010000251.1:0-2522 GCA_964634485.1 uncultured Thiohalobacter sp.
GAGCATATACGAAAACAAACGCTAAAGAAAACAATCGTTGTCGCGAATATCACTACTGCCCCGGCGTTTGAGCGGCGGCGCGATTCGATGGACACCGGGCATGGCTGCACAGGCTGAATCTTTTCTATCAGAGCGGTCAGTCGTCCAGACAGGGTTGCTTGTGTCACCGCCGTATGGCGTTTTACAGCTGGGCAGCAAGTCATTATGTGCAGAATCCGAATCCCGTCCAGGAGCCATCCCGCTATATATTGGTATCAATGGGATACAAACCGAAAAACCGGCTGGTTTTAGATGCTCCGGTACTGTAGAATTTGCTGTAGTTTCAATGTGGTTAGGGAAGCAACGACCCCCTGCACCTCGCCACGACCCATTCATTAACAAACCGCCTCGCTGATTATATTGAACGATGTCGTATAAAACTGACGACCTGAGAATTGTAGATGTTCGCGAAGTGGTCCCCTATGCGGAACTGCAGGCTGAATTTCCCGTCAGTGAAAATGCAGCACGCACTACACATGAGACCCGGCAGGCCATCCATCGCCTGCTGCACGGCGAGGACGACCGTGTACTGGCCATTGTCGGCCCCTGTTCAATTCATGACCCCGAAGCCGCACTGGAATATGCAGCGCGCCTGAAAAAAGTCAGGCAGCGCCTGTCCGATGATCTGCTTATTGTCATGCGCGTCTATTTCGAGAAGCCGCGTACCACTGTCGGCTGGAAGGGCCTGATCAATGATCCTGATCTGGACGGCAGTTTCCAGATCAACAAGGGGCTGCGGCTTGCCCGCAAGCTGTTGCTGGACTTAAACGGGTCCGGTGTACCCGCGGCCACTGAATACCTTGATCTGATGTCGCCGCAGTATGTGTCGGATCTGATCAGCTGGGGCGCAATCGGAGCGCGCACCACGGAAAGCCAGGTTCATCGAGAGCTGGCGTCCGGTTTATCCTGTGCAGTCGGTTTCAAGAACAGCACCGACGGCGCCCTTAATATTGCTATCGATGCTATTCGATCCGCTTCACAGCCGCACAGCTTCCTGTCCCTGACCAAGGCGGGTCATTCAGCGATATTCTCGACTGCGGGTAACGAGGATTGTCATATCATCCTGCGCGGCGGGAGAGAACCCAACTATGAGGCCAAAAGTGTTGCGGCAGCGTCACAGCAGCTCGAAGCAGCGGGCCTGCTGGCGCGCCTGATGATAGATTTCAGTCACGGCAACAGCTGCAAACAGTTCGGTCGCCAGATCGAAGTCGGCAGGGATGTGGCTGCACAGATCGCAGCCGGCGACGAGCGTATCGTCGGCGCCATGATCGAAAGTCACCTGCAGGAAGGGCGGCAGGATAACCGCCGGGGCGCAGTGCTCGAATACGGCAAGAGTATTACCGATGCCTGCATCAGCTGGGAAGATACCGTGCCGTTGCTGGAACAGCTTGCCGACGCCGTGCGCCAGCGCCGCGGCCGGAAAATACAGGCTTCAGCGTAGTTTACGCTCCCAGTCCAGGGATGTTTTTACAATGAAATCCAGGTCGTCGTAACGGGGTTCCCAGCCCAGCAGTGTTTTTACCTTGTCTGATTTTGCGATAAGGGCGGGCGGGTCACCGGCACGTCGCGCTTCTTCTTTCACTTTTATCGGCCTTCCGTTGGCACGATTAACGGCGTCTATGACCTCGCGCACACTATAACCATGCCCGTAACCACAATTCAGTGTCACTGAGTCGCCGCCCTTGCGCAGGTATTCGATCGCCTTGATGTGGGCTTCGGCAAGATCATCGACATGAATATAGTCGCGTACACCGGTGCCGTCTTCAGTCGGATAGTCGGTGCCGAATACATACAGCTGCTCGCGTTTGCCGACAGCAACTTCGGCGGCGACCTTGATAAGCAGCGTGGCCTTTTCGGTAGACTGGCCGATACGCCCGTCGGGATCCGAACCGGCGACATTGAAGTAGCGCAGTATGACGTGGCGCATGTCTGTTGCCTTGCCCAGGTCGCGCAGCATCGTTTCGCTCATCAGCTTGGAGGTGCCATAGGGATTGATAGGAGACAGCGGGCTCTCTTCGGTACAGAAGGTGTCATCCGGTATTCCGTAAACAGCGGCTGTTGACGAGAAAATAAAATACTTAACCCCGGCTTTTGAACAGCATTCCAGCAGACTGCGTGTACAGCAGGTATTGTTACCGTAGTATTTCAGCGGGTCGGACACGGATTCCGGCACGATGGTGTGCGCGGCAAAGTGCAGAACAGTATCCACCTTGTGTTCGTCGAGCAGACGCGTGACAACTTCAGGGTCACCGGTGTCGCCAACCACCAGTTCGGCCCCCAGTACGGCATCCGCAAAGCCGGTGGACAGATTATCCAGTACCACTACCGCTTTGCCGGCGCTGGTCAGCAGGCGTACTACATGACTGCCTATATAGCCGGCGCCCCCGGTGACGAGTATCTTGTTATCACTCACTGTTGAATCCTTGGTTTATTCTGATTGCGCATATCATAATGGCTGCGGGCAGGCCGTTCTAGCTGTTTAT
>CAZWJB010000252.1:0-2509 GCA_964634485.1 uncultured Thiohalobacter sp.
TGACTTCTTTGGTCGGGTGATCCACGCGGGTATCGGTAGTACCTATACATGTTCTTACCCCCATCGGGATGGCAAAAAACAGACGACCATCACTGGCAAAAAAGGTAAGCACCCGTTGGTTTTTGGTGATCCGGTTGACGATCAGGTGAATGCCTTTTGATAACAGCACACGGTGTTGTGTTTTTTGTTGAACGCTTCGATTGAAATCATCTGCAAGTGGACCGGCTGCATTGATCAAGGATTTTGATCTGACCTCAAACTCATCTCCGGTTAGCCGGTTTTTGACCTTTGTGATCCATACGCCATCCTGAGTCCTGGCCGATTGCACGGCCTCTACATAGTTGGCGGCGGTACATCCGGCCGTTAGCGCCGAGCGGATAAAGCCGAATACAAAACGTGCATCGTTATCGTGCAGATAGGCATCGGAGTATTCAAAACCTCCGGCTACATTTTCGATGTTGACAACCGGTTCTTCAGACTGGATGGTTTTCCGTGTTAAATAACGTGGCCGTTTGGTGAAGAAACTGCCAATAAACCAGTACAGCCAGGTTCCCATCCAAAGGAAGACCGGAGGATAGCGAAAACCTTTGGGCACGGTTGTAAAAAAACGAATTTCTTTGACGGTAGAAGGGTAGTTGCGAATCAAATGATTGCGGCTCTTGCACAGTTTTCGAACCAGCGGAAATTCGTAACTCTCCATGTACTTGATGCCGCCCCAGGCCAGATTGGAAGACTCCTGGCTTGTCAGGCCGGCAAAGTCCCCCTGATCGATCAGGGCGGTTTTAACCCCTTTTCCGGATAGCGCGGCGGCAGATACCGCACCATTGATACCGCCGCCTATGATAAGGACATCATAGGTTGTCCCGGAAAGTTTATTGATATTTGTATCGCGTAATATCACCGTTAGTCCAGCCAGTCTTTCGATCGCTCCAGGGCCTTTCTCCAACCGGTCAACCGTCGTTTCAGTTTGGCTTCATCCTTGTGGGGAGAAAATCGCTTGCCTTCCTGCCAAAGTTGCTTGATCTGATCCTGGTCCTCCCACACTCCAACGGCCAGTCCGGCGAGAAATGCCGCGCCCATGGCGGTTGTTTCCACGATCTCGGGACGGCTGACCTCGCAATCCAGAATGTCGGACTGGAACTGGCAAAGGAAGTTGTTGGCTGTGGCGCCGCCGTCAACCCGAAGAATGTCTACGGCCGTCCCGGAATCCTGTTCGATGGCTTTAAGCAGGTCGTATAATTGATAGGCGATTGCCTCAAGAGAAGCGCGAACGATGTGATTTTTACTGGTGTCCTGTGTGATGCCTATCATTAATCCCCCGGCATAAGAATCCCAGTGCGGAGCGCCTAATCCGACAAATGCGGGTACCACGTACAGTCCTCCTGAACTGTCTACTGACATTGCCATGGCTTCAGTTTCTGCAGCATCCGTAAAGAGTTCCAGTTTATCTCTTAGCCATTGCACCAGTGCGCCGCAAATGAAGACTGATCCTTCCAGAGCATAGGTGACTTCATCTCCGATTTTCCACGCAATGGTGGTTAGTAGTCCATGGGTTGACTGGACGGCTTTGGCGCCTGTGTTCAATAGCAGAAAACAGCCGGTACCATAGGTGCTCTTTGCCATTCCTTCGTCGAAACATGCCTGGCCGAAGAGGGCCGCGTGCTGGTCCCCGGCAACCCCGGCTATTGGCGTTGCCGAACCCCATTCACTGGCATCTGTCCGTGCGATTACCTCACTGCTGCCTTTAACTTCCGGTAAGCTGTTTTTCGGGATTTCCAGCTTATCCAGTATTTCATCGTCCCACTTCCCTTCGAAAATATTGTAAACGAGTGTTCGCGACGCGTTGGTGGCATCGGTAACATGAGCTTGTCCTCCGGATAATTTCCAGATTAACCAGCTGTCAACAGTTCCCAGCTTTAACTTGCCCTGATCGGCCAGTTGTTTTGCTTCGGGTCGGTTTTTCAATATCCAGCGCATTTTGGTGCCGGAAAAATAGGCGTCGGTAACCAGGCCGGTTTTACTGCGAATGGTTTGATCAAATCCCTCGGCCACCAATTCCTTGCAATAGTCTGCGGTTCTTCGGCATTGCCAGACAATTGCTGGACCTATTGCTTCACCGGTCTCCGAGTTCCAGGCGATTACAGTTTCTCTTTGATTGGTGATGCCTATTGCGGAAATATCCTTCATTGCCAGATTAGCTTCGGACAAGGCTTGATTGATCGTTTCTTTTTGTGATCCCCAAATGTTCTCAGGGTCCTGTTCAACCCAACCGGTTCTGGGATAGCTGGAAGGATAGGCGCTATTGGCTGAAGCAATGATGCTTCCATTTTCATCGAACAGAATCGTTCTGGAACTGGTCGTTCCCTGATCCAGGGCCATTACAATATTTTGCATAGCTGCCTCCCAGGTGGAAATCAAATTATGAGTTCCAGTATAGAGGTCACTGCGTTGAATGGCACCAGGTTAATTACAGGGTCTTTGTGGTAAAAGGATTATTGTTTACTACACT
>CAZWJB010000253.1:0-2506 GCA_964634485.1 uncultured Thiohalobacter sp.
TGCGCACCATCCGCAGAACGGTCCGCCACTTCGCGGATGTTGTTCATATTGGTCTGCATTTCCGCCGCCACGGCGCTCTGTTCCTCGACCGCGCTGGCGATCATGGTATTCATATCGTTTATGGAGGACACCGAGCCGGCGATGACTGCCAGCGACTCTGCTGCCTTCTCTACCAGCTCGGAACTCTTCTGCGCCTTGTTCTGTGCGCTTTCCATCACCTTCACAGCATTCCCTGTGCCATCCTGCAGGCGCGCGATCATTTCCTGGATTTCCTGGGTAGACTGCTGGGTACGACTGGCGAGGGTACGCACTTCGTCGGCCACCACCGCAAAACCACGCCCCTGTTCGCCGGCGCGCGCAGCTTCGATTGCGGCATTCAACGCCAGCAGATTGGTTTGCTCAGCGATGCCACGGATCACGTCCAGCACCGAACCGATATTCTCGCTCTCCTTCTCCAGATTACGTATAACCTGTGCCGCAGAATCCACCTGCGATTGCAGCGCGTCGATGCCACCAATAGCTTCTGTGGCTACCAGCGCGCCATTCCTGGCTTCACTGTCCGCTGAATCCGCCGCACTGGAAGCATCTGCGGCATTACGCGCAACCTCCTGCACCGTGCTGCTCATCTCGTTCATCGCCGACGCAATACTGTCAATTTCGCTTTGCTGAGCCTGTATCCCACGACTGGTTTCGTCGGTAACCGCCGAAGTCTCTTCGGCTGCAGCTGCCAGCTGGGTGGTAGCACTGCTGATCTGGCCGATCATATCCCTCAGGTTTGATGCCATTTGGTTGAAAGCATCAACGATTCCACCAATTACATCGTTGCTCTTCAGCTGACACTCATGGGAGATATCATTCTCGCTGATGGCGCTGGCAATTTCTGAAATACGTTTCAGAGGCTTCAGCAGGATCAAATTCACCAGCCAGTAGTTAGCTACTCCGATACCGGCGCCGGCAATCAGGCAACCAGCCGCAAACCAGCCAGACATACCGTCCTCCCATTCCACGAAGAAATCTGCGAAAAAGAGGAAGATGCCACCGACCACAAGGCCGAATGACACATACGTGATCAGAAGATTACGCAAAATACTTGGTTTCATTGGGGTACCGTCCCTTCCCTGTAATGTTGTTGACGCTGATGAAAACGTTCATCTGCCTGCATCTTAATGCGGCTGTCGGTCACAAAACTTTATATTACCGGCACCTGACCTGGCCGAGCCGGAACCCCGGTTTCGGAAAATTATTTATCATTCTGCACAGGATCCTGAATTCAGGAGGCCAACAAAAAACCCCCGTCGAAACGGGGGTCTGAGCACAACACCGGTGAGTTGGCGCGCTACTTGCCGCCAGCGGCTGACTTCATGGCAGCACCCATCGCCTTGGGACTGGGCATGATATTCATGAAGCTGTTGTCACCCATCATCTTCAGATCAGGGAAGTGCAGCGCCATGCGGAAGCGCATGTGCTGGGCAACAACCTCGTTGCCGTCCACCATGATCTCCACCGGCAGGTAGGCGGTCTTTCTGGGCTCGCTAAAGTCCACGTTCTCCATAACCCATTCATCGTCCATGTTCTCGTTACTGTTCTGTTCACCGGACTTGCGCTGCACGCCGAACACCGTGACATCGTTACCCAGGTCCAGCCGGTAGACCCTGGTCACGCCGCCAACACCCGCCGCCAGGTTCTTCTCCAGTGCATCAACGGCTGCCTTGTGGCTGCCATATTCGGCCAGTTCATAGACGTCATCAAAGTATTCCATGCCGAAGGTGTAGTGGTACTTGCGCAGCTTGCGCGCCGTCAGCCCCTTCTTGGAACCGAAGGTTTCCTGTGCACCGATGGCCTGCTTTAGGGCCTCGCTGACACCAGCCAGATCGGTCTTGAGACGATAACCATTGGCAAGATAGACCGGGTTGGGGTACACAACCCGGATTTGACCGCCCGACTGGGTTACCGCTACCCGCCAGGGCGCCGTAAAACCGCCGAGTTTGGACATACCCGCGGCTTTTTTCAGCTCATCGTTGGTAACAATGATGACCTGTGTCCTGTCGACAAAGGTATCGGAATAGGGGCTGTACTCGCCGATGATTTCAAATCCGGCAGCGGTCAGCGCGTCTTTGGTTTCCTGTACCCTGGCGTCAAAATCACCATCTGGCCCTTGTGAGGCCAGCACAAATGGCTTGAATCGCTCTGCCGCCTGTACACCGCCTGCCCACGGCAGCAACATCAATCCAGTCAGCATAAATGCAGCAATTATTCGTTTCATCGTGGTCATTCCTTATCTCCTCACCCTTTGGTTTATGGTCGCAACGGATTCTATACAGGTATTTTCGAAAATACGACCGCATATAAAAGGAAAAGGGTCGCACAGGGGCGACCCTTTTCCGCTTACTCAAACAAACTGTTCACACTGACCGTCAATCAGAAGTTCCAGGACAGCGCCGCTTCGAGGGAGTTCTGGTACATGTCATTCTTGGCGCCGTAACTGAAGCCGGTAAACGGCCCGCTA
>CAZWJB010000254.1:0-2505 GCA_964634485.1 uncultured Thiohalobacter sp.
AAGAACATGATCTTGCGGTTATCCGTGTGCCAGGCGCCTATGAAATGCCGATAGCGGCCAAGCGGCTGGCGGCCGCCCAGCGTTACGAGGCTATCATCGCGCTGGGTGCAGTCATTCGTGGCGGCACGCCACATTTTGAGTACGTCGCCGGAGAATGCACCAGGGGGCTGTCTTCAGTGTCACTGCAATACGATATACCGATCGCCTTCGGTGTATTGACAGTGGACAGCATTGAACAGGCTATCGAACGTGCCGGTACCAAGGCCGGCAACAAGGGGGCGGAAGCTGCCATGTCTGCTATCGAAATGGTTAACCTGCTGCGTGAAATCGGTAAGTAGGGCGGCTATCCGGTGAATATTCCTGCGAAGCCCCTGGCAGCACTCCGTACCCGCGCCAGGCGGTTTGCCATGCAGGCCCTGTATCAATGGGACTTGTCCGGCAACAACCTGAAGGATATCGAGGTGCAGTTCCTGCAGGACGAGGATTTTTCCAAAGCAGACAAGGATTACTTCCACGAACTACTGCACCAGGTGCCGGCTCGGCTTGACGAGGTCGAAGCGGCCTTTTCCGGTTACCTGGACCGGTCGGTGCAGGAGATGGACCCGGTAGAACGCGCTGTGCTGCGCATGGCGACCTACGAACTGATGACGCGCATCGATGTGCCCTACAAGGTCATCATCAACGAGTCGGTCAACCTGACCAAGAAATTCGGCGCCGAGCAGGCCTACAAATATATCAACGGCGTGCTGGACAAGACCGCACGCGCATTGCGTTCATCCGAATATCCGGCAAGCTAGGCGCAGGGCTGGCCTGCGACCTGCTGCCCGGCGAACAGGAACAGTAGAGATGGCGGTTTCCGAGTTCGATATTATCGAGCGTTATTTCACACGCCATACCGCACAGCGCGATGATGTGGTGCTGGGCATCGGCGATGATGCGGCATTGTTGCAGGTGCCGGCAGACCGGCAACTGGTGGTGGCTGTGGATACCCTGGTTGCGGGCCGGCATTTCCCATCGCGGATCACCGCTTTTGATATTGGCTGGAAAGCGCTGGCGGTAAATCTGAGCGACCTCGCCGCTATGGGCGCCAGCCCTGCCTGGGCAACCCTGTCACTGACAATGCCCGAGGCTGATGAGGTCTGGCTGGAGGGTTTTGCCAGGGGGTTTTTCCAGCTTGCCGAGCGGTACCAGGTTGCACTGGTCGGTGGTGACACCACGCGTGGACCGCTATCGGTTACTGTGCAGTTGCACGGGTTGGTGGAACGGGGCAAGGCATTACGACGCGCTGCCGCCCGCTCGGGACAGAAACTGTTTGTTACCGGGGCACTGGGTGATGCGGCCTGTGCATTACAGGCACTCCAGGCGGATGGTAAAACAAATCCGGACTTGTTGCAGCGATTGAACCGGCCCGAACCACGTGTGGACTTCGGTCTGGCGCTGGCAGGAACGGGCGCCGCAGCCATTGATATTTCAGACGGCCTGCTGGCGGACCTCGGACACATACTGGACGCCAGCCAGTGCGGCGCAACACTGTGGGTTGACCGGCTGCCATGCTCTCCGGCTCTTGAATCGATTCAGGATACGGAAGCGCTGGCCTGGCAGTTATACGGTGGTGACGATTACGAGCTGTGCTTCAGTGTGGACGCAGAGCAGGCCGAACAGCTGAACAGGCTTGCCCGGCAGCAACAGTTGCCGGTGACCGCGATTGGTGTTATCGAATCGCAGAGCGGTATCCGTTGTATGCACGATGACGGCAGTCTCTATACACCGCAGGGAACCGGTTTTGACCACTTCAGGGATACAGCGGATGGCTAGGCTTTTTTCACCAGGTTTATCACTGCAACTGCTCGGCATACTGTTGTCTGGGTTTATTTCCACACCGGGCTGGGCTATCAAGGATATCCATGTCGTCGCACTGTTCAAGGACCGGGTAGTGGTCATGATTGACGGCAAACGGCACATATTGAGCAGCGGAGAAGCCAGCCCGGAAGGCGTCAGGCTGGTTTCCGCCGACAGCACGGGTGCCGTCTTCGAGTACCAGGGCGAACGCCTGGAAAGGCAGCTTGACGGACGCGTGCGCGCAGCGGTCAAACAACGGAATACGGGAGAAGACGTACTGATTTACCGTGACAGCACGGGCATGTTCAAGACAGTCGGGAGCATCAATGGGCTGCCGGTAAAGTTTCTGGTCGATACCGGCGCCAGCTCGGTGGCCATGAACTCGGCGCAGGCCCGCCGATTGGGTATCGATTATCACGTGGAAGGTGATCCGACCTGGGTAAGTACAGCATCCGACGTGGTACAGGCCTACAGGGTCAAGCTGGAAATCGTAAAAGTGGGTTCCATCCAGTTGCGCAACGTTACTGCAGTAGTCATAGAGGGCGCCCAGCCTGCAGAAGCCTTGCTGGGGATGACCTACCTGTCCCGCGTACAGATGATCAACCAGAGTGACCGGCTGATTCTGCGGCGCAAGTACTAAGGAAATACAGTTAGTGAAAAAATCAA
>CAZWJB010000255.1:0-2501 GCA_964634485.1 uncultured Thiohalobacter sp.
TGGAAACAGCAGGACCTTCAGGCGGGTTCCGCTGAACAAATGGCGCCCACGGCTGCGTTCGTGTTCGGTAACCGTTATCTTCCCCAGCAACAGGGCCGAAGAATGGATGGTCTCCGTGCGAATGGCTCTACTCATACAGGGATTTCCGGTACTTCCAGCGCTTGTACATCCATACCCAGTCCTGTGGTGCTTCGAGGACCTGTTTTTCAACCGCCTTGATGTAGCGGTCCATGATTACTCCGGGGTCCTGCTGGTACGGTGGTTCCAGCAATACTTCAAATCTGATCCTGTAGTAACCGCGCCGCAGACGTTGCATATGAATAAATACCAGTGGTGCCTTGAGCAGGCGTGCCAGTTTTTCCGGCCCGGGATAAAAGGCGGTGTCCCGACCCAGAAAGCGTGCCCAGTGTTTCTCTTCGTCAGGTCGAGGGCCCTGGTCGGCAACCAGTGCGATGATGCCGGGCTGCCTGGCGAACCTCAGCAGTTCCGGTAAAGCGCTTTTTGCCTCGATCAGCAGGCTGCCAAACCGGCTGCGCGACTCCTGTAACGGGATATCGATGCCCGGATGGTTCAATGGTTTGTAGAGCGCGGCAAGCGGTACTGCAAGCCGGGATGAGCAGGCCAGCTGCAGCCATTCCCAGTTGCCATGGTGGGCGGCGACTGTTACCACGGTCTGGTACTGTTCCAGGAGTGTGTAGATTAGCTCCGGGTTTTCTATTTTAACACGCCGCGCCAGTTCTTCGGCTGTTAATGCCCCGCCTTTTATGGATTCAAACAGCATGTGCACAGTATTCCGGTAGCTGCTCGCCGCGAGTCGCCGGATCCTGGCAGGTGAATATTCCGGAAACACACTCTGAAGGTTGTTTTCTACCAGCTTTCGCTGGAAGCGCAGCAGGTAAAAGGCTGGCACGAACAGCGTGTCGGCAATGAGGTACAGCACCGGAAGAGGCAGGCGGGCCAGCAGCCGGATCAGTATCGTCAGCCATTGCTCGGGGTGTTTAGCTGCTTTCTTCTCAGACATTACCGGCGGATTATCGCACGCTTCGTGTTGAATCCCTATGGCGGGCCAGCCTGCTGGTCGTTGGTCAGCCAGCGCCACAGTGCCCCACCGGGCTGGTCAATACCGGTGCGGATGTAATACAGTGCCTGGTGATCATTGACGGTCTGTCTGGCGTGACGCATGGCTTCTTCGCGACCGCAAAATAATATCCGGTCACCTGCCTGCAGCTCTTCTTCAATCCTGGGCAGTAACAGATTTTCTTCGTCGCGCTTGATCAGCAACGGTACACAGGGTAATTGCTCGGTGCGATCCTGCGGGTGTGTGCAAATATCATGCAGGAAGATTTTTTCGCCGCGTATCAGGCAGTCGAATACAGCAGGTGCCGATAGTGGTGAGATCTCCACATCCCAGGTCTCGGGGGTAACATTTTCAACTACGCCGGCGACACGGCTGACCAGCACATTGGCCCACTCCTCTTCCTGGTCATTCGCCAGGTTTAAAAAGTCGTCCAGTAGCGGCGCCAGAATCAACCCCAGTATATGCTGTGCGGTGATGGCCCCCGGCTGCATGATAATGTCAATGCCTGCAGCCTTGAAGATCGGGTCCTTGTTCCGGTGATTCTGCCGGACAACGGTGAACAGTCCCGGATTAAGGTTACGCGCGGTAATAAGTGTCGACAGGTTATTGGTGTCGCTGTCCGTGCCCACGATGATACCGGTGGCATTCTGGATACCGGCTGCATTCAATGTGTCCGCCTCGGTACCACGGCCTTCGATAGTATCGAGTGGAGCGCCCGTGGTCTCGGTATCAGCCTCAATCAGGCGGGTTTGCACGCCTTCACCCGTGATGTGTTCCCGCACCGCCTTGCCAAACCTGCCAAATCCACACAGTATCCAGGTGCCGGCCGGCGGGCTTTTGAATTCCGACAGGGGAGCACCATGCACAGCAGTGCTCCACTCATAGACCAGGTACATGCTGGGCGAATGGAACATCATGGCGAGACGTGATGCAAAGATCTCAAAGGGGTCGATGATATGATCGGTGCCGAACGAATTCATATTGGCAGCGGCGTCCCTGGAATCGGACTGGCAGATCACCGGAAGTTCAGGAGCCAGTAGCTTGCTGGTGATCGCTACCGCAAGATTTACATCATCATCCCCGCTGAGTGCGATGACGCCACGACAGCATGGATGTTTAAGGCCGGCCGCAAGCAGGTTATCCGAGTCTGTCGCATCCTCACTCAGGCCAGGTACGTGGAATGGCAGGTCTTCGACCTGCAGGTCAAGAATTTTCTCTCTGTCCCTGTCGATGACCACACTGCGGATATAGTGCTCGCTGAGTTCATGTACCAGCTGTCTGGCGGCATCGCCATAGCCGCAGATAATATAGAAAGGATCCTGCGAGCGTCGTACATTGCGGGCAAACGAGGCGAAATCAAGTACCCGTCGAAACGCCTGGTCCTGAACCAGTGTCAGCATGGAGCCGATTGCATACAGCCAGG
>CAZWJB010000256.1:0-2500 GCA_964634485.1 uncultured Thiohalobacter sp.
GGCCGGTTTTTTCTGTTTGGCGTCCTGCCCACCATCGCCATGCTGGTTGCAATTGTGGCTTATAACGCCATCACTCTTTACTCCCTGGCCCGGACAGACAACGAACAACTCCTGAGCAGCCTCGCGATGGAACTCGCGGATGAAATCGAATGGACCAACAACCGGGCTGTCATGGCCGCGCAGGTGATGGCACTGGCGCAGGAAAGCGGGCTATTTGGCAAACGTATGGAATCCAGCGAGTACGCAAGAAGGGTGCTGGAGTTCTACCCGGAGTTCACGGGTGCCTACTTCGGGTATGAGCCGAACGCCGACGGCAATGACGAGGCGTTCCTGAACTCCGACATCGGCGCGCGGACACCGGAGGTCATGGACAGGAGCGGACGCTTCATCCCCTACTGGTACCGGGATCAATCCGACAACTCGAAACTGGTGCTGGAGCCGCTGGTCGATATGGAAACCAGTTTGTATTACTCCGGCATCAAAAAGCGCTTCGAGGAATCGGGTGAACGCTACATCGTTACCGAACCCTACGTCTATGAAGGGAAAATGATCGTTGAGCAGACGGCGCCGATTGTAACAGGCGGGAAGTTTGTCGGTATCGGCGGTGTGGACAGGGCACTGACCGATCTTGTTGGCATTCTCGATAAAATCAAACTGAAACATAACGTCGATGTTTTTCTGATCAGCCGTGCAGGACGCTTTATCGCGGATACACTCGGTGAGAAGATTGCGCTGAGAACCCTGGCTTTTGAAGAAACGGCCTACCGCGATCTTTTCGCACAACTCTACAAGGGCAGAAAGGAACACAAGCTTGTTCTGGCGCCGGATCCGTTTGATACAGAGTCCAACTATTATTTTGTATCAGCTCCGGTAGCGACCGGTGACTGGACGGTCATCATGCGCGAAGCGGAGAAAAATGTCATCGCCCCCATCCTGGCGAGCGTGCTCAGTTCCGTGGGGATTGCCGGGGCAGGCCTGATCGCGTTGCTGTTGCTGATGCTGTGGGTAACGAACTCGTCGACACGCCGCTTGAGGAGCGCGGTGCAGGCCGCCGACATGGTGGCTTCGGGCGCGCTGCCGAAGGACATGGTGCTGGAGACGGGGACCGAGGACGAGATTGGTCTGATGAACCGCAGCTTCAATCGCGTCATAGAGGCATTCCGGGATATTACCCGGGTCAGCGTCGCCGTAGCCGACGGGGACTTCAGCCAGCAGGTGACTCCGCGCAGTGACCACGATGAACTGGCCAGGGCGATTAACCGCATGACGGAACGGCGGCGAAGCGCCGAGGAGGAACTGCGCAGTATTACCCGCAGGACCGAACTTCAGCACAAGGCCGTCAATTCACTGAATGAACTGAACGACGCGATGCGTGGTGAGCAGGCCATCCAGCCCCTGTGCGATAAAACCATCAACTACATTGCACGTTATCTGACACTGCCTGTCGCAGGCATGTTTGTTCGCCGTGAGACCGATGTCCTGGAATGGCAGGCGGGTTATGCCAGTCCGGAGGGCTACCGGCCTGCTTCGCTGCTTGTCGGGCAGAGCCTGGTGGGGCAGGCGGCACGGGATCTCCGTCCGCTGGAAACGGCGGAAATCAGCGACGATTTCCAGTTGCCTACGGGGCTGGGTGAAATCCGCCCGGCCCGCCTGTTGTATTTCCCGGTCGTGCTCAATGGTCGATGCCTGGGTGTGCTGGAACTGGGCTTGTTGAAAGCCCTCGAGCCCTCGCAGGCAGAGTGGCTGGAGCAGGCTGCAAAATCGGTGGCCGTATCCATACAGCTGGCACTGGATATCGGCAGGCGGGAAAAAGTCGAGCTGGAACTGGCCGAGGCCAGGGATGCCGCGGAAGCCGCCAACCAGGCAAAGTCGGGGTTCCTGGCCAATATGAGCCACGAGCTGCGTACGCCCATGAACGCCGTACTCGGCTATAGCGAGATGCTGATAGAAGAGGCCGAGGACACAGGGCAGGAAGACTTTATTCCGGATCTGAAGAAAATACATCAGGCCGGCAATCATCTGCTCGCGCTCATCAACGACGTGCTGGACCTGTCCAAGATCGAGGCAGGCCGCATGGAAGCCTTCGCGGAAGACGTGGATGTTAATGCCCTGGTAGACCAGGTGGCTGGCACCGCACAGCCGCTGATGAGCAGGAACAACAACCGGCTGAAAATCGAACGCGGCGAACATCTGGGCACTGCCCACCAGGATGTCACCAAAATCAGGCAGTCGCTGTTGAACCTGTTATCCAATGCTGCCAAGTTCACCCACGAAGGAAAGATAACGCTGTCCGTGCAACGTAGTAGCGAACAGGGTGAGGACTGGTTGACCTTTGCGGTCAGGGATTCGGGCATTGGTATCCAGGAAGACAAGCTTGATCATGTCTTCGAGGAATTCAGCCAGGCGGATAGCTCGACCACCCGTGACTATGGTGGTACCGGGCTTGGCCTGCCGATATCCCGCCGCTTCTGCCAGATGATGGGAGGCGACCTGACAGTGG
>CAZWJB010000257.1:0-2484 GCA_964634485.1 uncultured Thiohalobacter sp.
CCAGTGCGTGGGGCGCGGGTGAAAAGAAGTCCTCGTAGTTCATGTCACCGGCGTCGAATACCAGCGGTACGTCGGCACGTGCCAGGTAGGTGCGGAAGTCCTCCCTGAGGTAATAACGGTCGGCTACATATTCCAGTGCCGCGCGGAACTTGTACGGCGGGTAGAAACCCGACAGCCGCAGGGCTTCGCGTTTGTTCCTGTCGAGAAAGATCAGCGTCGGCGTGAAATTCACTTTCTTCCTGGCAGAGAAGCTGCGTTCATTCCATTGCGAGCCATCGAGCGCGGTGACTTCGCGCTGTCCGTGAATGTCGATGCCGATGGTGTCGAAGTGCTTCTGTGTGTAGGCGAGAATATCGAGCATGCCGAAGTTGCCTTCCAGCAGTTGCTTGCAGTAGGAGCAGTACTTCTGTCCAAAGTAGATTATCAGACCCTGCTTGCCGTTACCGATGGCGTCCACAAGGTCTTCGGACAGATCGAGAAACGTCAGTTTAAACCAGGGGGGGTTGCTGAGCGGTTCGACCAGCGGGGTGTCTTCAAAGCTGTCGAAGTCATCGTCGTCAGCCTTGTCACCGGTATCCGGAGCCCCAACTGAAAAGCCTATATACACAATAGATAACAACAGGATAAGAGGTATAGCTCGAAACAACGAGAGTAACCCCCGGCGGTATTGTGAATCCGTTACTGCGTCATGCCTGTTCATTGCCTGGTTCCGGCATAAGTCCTGTACTCCGCTCTGCATTTGACGGGGCTCCGCGGTTATTATTTCACAGGCCGGGAATAATTAGCACGTAGAAGTGTTTGTACTGCTGGATCTGCACTCATTCCATAGTTATAGCAAAGGATTATATATGATTATTAACATATTAAAAAAACTGGTAATTATGTCCATTCTATTGCCTGCTTATGCAGCCGCTGAAGGTGGTGGTGTGGCGCCGGCGCCGAACGGGATCGAGCTGCCGGAAAATTACAGGGACTGGCCCGTGATCTCAATCTCGCATCGCATCGACAACCATACGCTGCGCGCGATCGTTGGCAATGAAATTGCCATCAAGGCGGCACGGGCGGGGCAGACCAATCCCTGGCCGGATGGTGCGGTGCTCGGCAAGCTGGTGTGGAAAGAAACCGCCAAGGAACACTGGCCAAAGGCCATTGCACCAAAGGCGTTTGTACACGCCGAATTTATGCTCAAGGACTCGAAGGCGTACCAGACCAATGGCACTGGCTGGCAATGGGCGCGCTGGGTCGGTATGGAACAGAAGCCTTATGGAAAAGATGCGGACTTCAGCAAGGAATGTATAAGTTGTCATACGCCGGTAAAGTCACGCGACTGGGTATTCACTACGCCTGCCGAGTTACCCTGACCCGGTGAGTAAATCCGTTGACTTGCTGGTAACGCAGATCCCGCGTCTGCGCCGTTACGCGCGTGCCCTTACGGGTGATGCGAGCCGGGCGGATGACCTGGTGCAGGATTGCCTGGCGCGCGCCTTGCCCCGCCTCAATCAGTGGAAGCCCGGCACGGACATGCGCGCCTGGTTGTTTACCGTTATGCATAACCTGTTTGTCAACGAATGCAGACGGCAGCGCAGGCAGCCGGATATAGCAACATTTGTTGAAAGCACTTTGCCTGGCCCCTGTGACAATTCGGACGCGGACGTGCGCCTGTCTGAACTGCAGTCAGGCTTGCAGCGCCTGGCGCCGGAACAGCGCGAAGTGCTGCTGCTGGTCAGTGTCGAGGGCCTGTCCTACCGGGAGGTGGCGGATGTGCTGGGCATTCCCGACGGCACGGTCATGTCCCGCCTGCATCGAGGCCGGCAGGAGCTGCGCAAGTGGATGAGCGGTGAGCACTGTGCCGTGTCAGGCTTGAGGAGAGTGAAATGAGTAAAGACGCACATCCGGTGAACGACGCCGATCTGCACGCCTATGTGGACGGTGAGCTCGATGAGCGGCGCCGGCTTGATATCGAGGCGTACCTGGCGGGTCACCCTGAAGCGGCTGAACAGGTAAGGCACTATCAGCAGCTGAATCAGGAATTGCACAGGCTGTTCGATCCGGTGTTGAACGAGCCGGTGCCCGCGGCGCTGGTACCCGCTGTCACCGGCCCGCCGGCGGCGTATCGCCGGTCGCGTGTCATGCAGGCCGCCGCGCTGGCGGGTGTCGCACTCCTGTCGGGACTGGGTGGCTGGTTGTTGCATGGCCGTCAGCACAGTGCAGAAAATTCAGCGGCACTGGTGAACCTGGTGCAACCCGCCGCATTTGCGCACGTTGTGTACTCGACCGATACGCATTACCCCGTCGAAATACAGGCGCAACAGCAGGACGCGCTGAGCTCCTGGTTGTCCGAGCGTATGCATGCCAGCATCAGTGCGCCGGACCTGGGCGGACTGGGTTTTGATCTGGTGGGCGGACGTCTGCTGCCTTCTACCAACCGCATGGCGGCGCAGTTCATGTATCAGAATGCCGGCGGTGAACGTATCACGCTGTATG
>CAZWJB010000258.1:0-2484 GCA_964634485.1 uncultured Thiohalobacter sp.
ACCAGCCTGCGCCGCAGGATATCCTGTTTTTTCAGAGCATCCAGTTGCTCCTGGATGCGTTCCGCCATGCTGTTGTAATGCTTTCCCAGTAACTCAATCTCGTCCTTGCGCCGGTGATGTTGCTGCCATGGTGTATGTTGTGTGAAATTGCTCTCGCTGAAGCCGCGCATAAGGTGTGCGAGGGAATGCAGACGTCGTGTGAGCAGGCGAAACAGCAACAGTCCAACAACAAGCCCGATGCTGAGGCTGACCAGCAGTGCTGCACCGGACAGTTGCAACAGAAAGTTGTGCTGGAACAGCTGTTCAATACGTTCGTACTCCTCGCCCCGCAATACGACATACAGATAGGCGGGTGGCTTGCCCTGCACCGGAATCCGGGTCGCGGAAAATACCTTGCGCCGTTCGAAGTTGCGCGGATCATCGCCGAGCAGGGGGAATTCCGTGCCGTTCAGGAAGTCCCGGACGGGGCGCAGGTCGACATGGTCGCGTTTTACTTTTCCCGGTTCTGCCGAATAGGAAAGGATGGTGCCGTTGTAGTCCAGCAGGTAGATCTCGATGCTCGGATTGACCATCATGTAATGATTGAAGGTTTCTTTCAGGGCTTTCTGATCCAGAACACCTTCGGCGATCAGCTTGCGTTCGGTGACCAGGTTGCCGGCCAGGTCCCGGTTCAGGCTTTGCAGGAATTCCTGCTGGTAGTGGCGGGTGAGGGTAGTACTGAGTACGGCGTAGAGCAGGCCGATGCCGAGCAGCAGCAGGGTCAGTGCAAGCGCGAGTTTTGCAAACAGCGTGCGTGGCATCATGCGGTGGTTTCACAGAAACGGTAGCCCACGCCCCATACGGTCAGTATGTATTGTGGATTGGCCGGGTCGGCTTCTATCTTTGCGCGCAGCCGGTTGATATGGGAGTTGACGGTGTGCTCATAACCCTCGTAATGGTAGCCCCAGACCTGTTCCAGCAGTTGCATACGGGAGAAAACCCGGCCCGGGTGTGACGCGAAATGTTTGAGCAGATCAAATTCACGCGCCGTTAGCGTAACTTCATCGCCGCTGATTTTAACGCGGCGTCTCGCAGCGTCGATCAGCAGGTCGCCAATGCTCAGCGGTGGTTCGGAGCTTGTGCCGTTCGCCTGCAGCGCCTTGATGCGGCGTAGCTGTGCCTTGATGCGTGCCATCAGTTCAGGAATGCTGAATGGTTTAGTGACGTAGTCGTCGGCGCCGGTCTCCAGCCCGAGTACGCGGTCCTGTTCCGACGATTTTGATGTCAACATCAGAATGGGCACATAGGACGTTTGCGCGCGCAGTTGTTTGCAGACCTCCAGGCCACCCATGCCCGGCAGCATCAGATCAAGAATCACCAGCTGGTAGCTGTTTTGCCGGAACATCTCCAGCGCTTTTATGCCGTCCGCTGCGATATCAGCATTGCAGCCCAGGTCCTGAACATGGAACTGGATCAGCCTGGCGATATCCACGTTGTCTTCGATAATGAGCAGGGTGGATGCCATTACTTGTTTTATGAAGTGAGCAGCAGGCAGGCGGGTAAGCAGTGTGGGGCAGAAAAGGGCCTGCTGCAAGAGGCAGGCCCTTTCTGTCTCGTGTTGCGCAGACTAATCGTCATCCTCGTTGTGTTTGCGCCTGTTGATCGTTACCACAACTTTTGCCACCGGATTCAGCCAGTGGTGGACGCTGTTGTCCAGGTCGCTGATGCCGCCGACCGGGTCCATATCGCCCAGCGTACCACGGTGCACGTGAATCGTTGTATTGTGCTCGGTGAGGGTGACACCGCTGGCACCGCTGCCACCGTTACCGCCAGGGTCTGCCGGGATTCCCGGTACACCCGGCGCGCCGCCACCGTTGATGATTTCATCGTTGGCCTCGGTACCTGCATCGTAACCATTGACGTAATAGGTATAGGTGCCCCGTTTTTTGGGAATCTCTATCGCACCAAGACCTGCAAATCCATCATTGGTGGGGAGCAGCATGGCGACGATCGACAGACGGGTGTTGTGTTTGCCGGTACTGAGCGAAGTGCTGGTCGTTGTACCGGGTGCCAACAGTCCGCCGTTAGGGTCTGCCACGTTATTGGCGCCAACGGCCGAGAGTTCGGCTTCGAGTCCCGAAATATCGCCACCTTCCGCCATCGCCTGCAGACTGGCAGAAGCAGCCGCGCCGGGCTGGAAGAGGCGGGTATCCGCGTTATGTGCCGAAACCAGCAGCGGAGTAAAATACACGGCATTGGTCAGGTTGGTGATCTCGATACTCAGTTCCTGTGCTGTTGCCGCCGAGATGTTCATGCAGCCTGCCGTCAGCAGGCTGACAAGTAATTTTTTCATCGTAATGCTCTCCTCGATAACGAGTTTGTCCTGGAAGAATTTCCGCTACCCGTTTTAGCGAAAGAGTTTCACGAAGCTATCACGGAGAAATCACAAATCTGTCACGGCGCAGCATCATGCCTGTGGCGGGGTAACAAAAAACGATTAAAACC
>CAZWJB010000259.1:0-2478 GCA_964634485.1 uncultured Thiohalobacter sp.
TGAGATAATCGCCTTCGATGCTACGCTCATAGCTGATGCCGCGCTTGCC
Organism: uncultured Thiohalobacter sp.; assembly: GCA_964634485.1. Taxonomy (GTDB): domain Bacteria; phylum Pseudomonadota; class Gammaproteobacteria; order DSM-19610; family DSM-19610; genus Thiogranum. The sequence goes on from CAZWJB010000259.1 coordinate 50, forward strand.
TATGCGTTTGATCAACACATCAACCGGTGCCTGCAGGTAAATCACGAGGTCAGGCTTGGGTACGTCGATGGTCAGGTGCGAATACACCTGCTCATAGAGTTTGAGCTCTTCACTATCCAGCGTTAGTTCGGCAAACAGCCGATCCTTGTCCATCAGGAAATCGGCAACGCGTACCGGTTCGAACATATCACCCTGGCGAAGTTCCTGCATCTGCTGGGTGCGCTGCAACAGGAAAAACAGCTGGGTCTGCATCGCGGCGGCTCGCGGGTTACGGTAAAAACGTTCCAGAAACGGGTTATCAGTAGCGCCCTCCAGCAAAAGCTCGCTGCCGAAGGTCTCGGCCAGCCGCTGCGCCAGACTGGTTTTACCCACACCGATGGGCCCTTCAACAACAATAAAACCGGGATTTTCCATGTCTGTTCTCTTTATTTTTAACCGACCGGCCGGGCAAGCTCCTGCAGACGCTCCAGGTCATCTTGCGGGCACTGTTCCAGCAATGCCTGCACGCTGCCCAGACCGGGCACCACAATATACTCGTCAATCTCTGCCAGCGGGTACAACACGAAATTACGCTGCGCCAGTCCCGGATGAGGAATCTGCAAACGTTCGGTTGTGATTACCTCATCCGCGTACAGCAGGATATCCAGGTCCAGGGTGCGCGGACCCCAGTGCTGCTCTCTGGTGCGTCCGTGGGCCTGCTCCACACGTTGCAACTGGTCCAGCAGGGCCTCGGGCGACAGCCCTGTCGCCAGCTGCACAACGGCATTAACATAGTCCGGCTGGTCCTGCGGTCCCATTGGGGAACTGCGGTACAGTGACGACACCGCCAGCACACTGGACCCGGGCAAGCTTTCCAGTGCCTGAATCGCTCGCCTTAACCGGGACTCCGGATTGTCCAGGTTGCTGCCCAGGCCAATAAAGACCACACGCTCAGTCATCAGGTTGCCGCGCCGGTTTGCGTTTTCGAGGCCTGCGCCGACGCTTTTTCTTCGCCGGTGATGACTCGACCAGCTTCTCGCGTTCACCTGCATTCAATACCTGGAAGTCGGTCCACCAGTCAGCCAGTTCTTTTGACGCTTCGCCAACTTCACTGCGCAGCAACATAAAATCGTAGGCTGCACGAAAGCGCGGATGCTCCAGCAAGCGGTACGGTGCCTTGCCGCGCTGGCGTTCAAAACGCGGCTGCAGCATCCAGATCTCGCGCATCGGAAAGCTGAAACGTTTTGGCAGGGAAGTCACCTGCACCTGCTCTGCGGTAATCCGGTTACCGGCAAGCTGTGCAGCTTCCAGCGGCGTCGCCCCCTGGTCCACGAATTCCTGCATCTGCAGGCGCATCGGTTCCCAGAGCAAGGTCGCGAACAGAAAAGCCGGCGTTACCGGTTTATCTTCCGCCAGACGCGTGTCGGTATTCTCCAGCGCGCGCAGCACCAGGGTCAGCGGAAAACCCTGCTCCTCGTGACTCAGTGCCTCATCGGTCATCGGGAACAGATAACGGAACAGGTCGTAGTGACGCAGCAGTTCAAAGCTCGCGACTGCACAACCACCCAGAAACAGTTTCAACACTTCCTCGAACAGGCGCGCCGGTGGAATGTCTTCCAGCAGGTGGCCAAGGGTGTGCATCATGGCTTCGCTGTCCGGATCAATCCGAAAGCCCAGCTTGGCGGCGAAACGCACGGCACGCAGCATCCGCACCGGGTCTTCCCGGTAACGCTGTTCGGGGTCACCGATCACGCGCATGACGCCGGCTTTCAGGTCATCCAGACCGCTGACATAGTCGACGACGGAAAAATCCTTGATGTCGTAATAGAGTGCATTCACTGTAAAGTCGCGGCGCCAGACATCGTCCTCGAGACTGCCATAGACGTTGTCCCGCAGGATACGGCCCTCGTCCGAATGCGCACTGTCCCGCTCGTCCATCGCCTCGCCCTCGTGGCGGGCACGAAAGGTGGCCACTTCTATTACCTCGCGCCCGTAACGCACGTGTGCCAGCCGGAACCGGCGCCCGATCAGGCGGCAGTTGCGAAACAGGCTGCGCACTTCATCCGGGGTCGCATCGGTGCCGACGTCGAAATCCTTGGGTTCACGACCCAGCAACAGATCACGCACCCCACCACCAACGAGGAAACTCTGAAATCCGGCATTTTTCAGCCGGTACAACACTTTCAAAGCACTGGAACTGATGCTGGCCCGCGATATTGTGTGCTCGGGCCGGGGGATAGTGACGGGCTGGACGCTACCGGGTTCGATATCGCCTTGATTGATCACGTTATTTTCGCTTGTCCCTTTATCACTTGGGCGTATAATACCACCCTGCTGACCCGCATACAGCGCCAAAATACACGGCGCTGAAATGCTCCCTTCGTCTAGCGGTAAGGACACTGGCCTCTCACGCCGGTAACAGGGGTTCGATCCCCCTAGGGAGCGCCAAT
>CAZWJB010000260.1:0-2461 GCA_964634485.1 uncultured Thiohalobacter sp.
GATTCATGCTGCCTCCTTCATTCGCTGGAGTGAATACTGACACGTCTTGCGTCTTGAGAACAAAGGCTAGAATATTCACATAAGTTTGATAATACCTCTAAATGGCATAGACTATATTCCTATATGGAATAAATAGGGCCGCCAGAATGGATACCTTCGTCTCGATGTCGATTTTCCGCAGAGTGGTGGAAACGGGCAGTTTTTCCGCCGTTGCGCGCGAGACGGGACTTTCCCAACCCACTATCAGCAAGCACGTCATAGCCCTCGAAGAACGCCTGGGGACTCGATTGCTGAACCGCAGCACCCGGCAACTCAATCTGACAGAGGCGGGCAAGGAACATTACGAATACTGCACCCGCATTCTCGACGAGCTCGCCGAGGCCGAAGCCAGCGTCGGGCGCGGCAAATCGGAAACCGCGGGCACCCTGCGCATCAGCATGCCCATCGCCTTCGGCCGTCTGCAGGTATTGCCTCACCTGTGGAAGTTTATGGCAGCCTATCCCGATCTCAAACTGGATCTGATCCTGGATGACCGCAACACCGATCTCGTCAAGGACGGTATCGATATGGTAATCCGCATGGGGCCGATGGCGGATTCGAGTTTGATCGCCCAACAGATAGGCGCCTGCGCCCGCGTCACCGTCGCCAGCCCCGGGTACCTTGCAGCACACGCTGAGCCCAGGACGCTGAGCGACCTGAAGTCACACGAGTGCCTGGTATTTACCTTGCTGGCAACGCGCAACATCTGGCATTTTACCGGCAGGAAGGGAGACGAAAACATCCGCGTCAATGGCCGTTTCAGCACCAACAGTCCTGACGCGGTACGGGAAGCGGTACTGGCCGGCATGGGCATTGCGGTGGTGCCGATGTGGCTGATCGATGGCTGCATCGAAGACGGGAGACTGCAGGTCGTGCTGGAGGACTACACTCCTATCCCCATGGCCGTTCACGCTGCTTACCCGGATCGACGCTTTGTGGCGAAAAAAGTCCGCTACTTTATAGATCACCTGCGCAATACGCTGGAATCATCTGCACCCGACAGCGCCTCTAGTCGATAAAATCCAGCTGCTCCTGAACACTTTCAACGCCAGCGCGGGCGCAGGCCTCGTCCTTGTCACCGCCGGGCGCGCCGCTCACCCCGACCGCACCCAGCAGACTACCCGCCGCCTGGATTGGTACGGCACCATCCAGCACCAGGATGCCATCGATCTCGTTCAATTCTGCACGGATATCGGCGCGGTTTTTTCTGAACTCCGATGTGCTTATGCCGGAGAGAATAGCGGCATTGGCCTTGCGTTCCGCAATCTCGATAGTGAAACGGCTGGCGAAGACATCCCGCATCATCACCTGCGCCACGCCACTCCGGTCCACTACGACTGCACTCACCTGGTAACCTGAATCTGCACAGGATTTAACCGCAGCAGCGGCCACCTTGCTGGCGAGATCAAGCGTCATAACACGGCTGTCCAGCACACCGCTGTCAGCCTGCAGCTGTGAAGTTAGCAGGGTAGCGAGACAAACCGCACGCACCAACATCGCTGTAAACTGCATCCTGATACCCTCCTATCCGGCAACACCGGAAATCTCATTGCGTTCCGATTGTATAAGGCGCTGCTTGTCGATGCGCCGCAATTTCTTGATGGCCGCTTCGCGCTGACTCGCGCTACTGCGATCATGACCGCTTTCCAGGTATACCAGCTGTTCAGGCTGGCGGCCGCGGAAATACTTTGCGCCGCGCTGGCTGGCGTGTTGCAGCATGCGCCGTTCGACATCGTTACTGATCCCCGTGTACAGCGAATTATCGCTGCACAGAATCATGTACACCTGCCAGTTCACTCCGCAGCGACTAGCGCGGCTCCGCAAACACGGCAATGATAGGCTGCCTGTCCGCGCCTGACCCTGTTGTGCCGGGCAGTACTGAGCTGGTGCGTGTTGCAATCACAGCGGTAGCTGAAACGCCGCTGGCGGCGAACCGGAATACCTTCAAGATCGTAGCGTGCCGTAGCGCGTGGCTCAGCGCCCAGCGTCCGCATGACGGCTTGCCACTCTGCGCCGTGCGCCCGGATGTTACGCAAACCGTACAACCGGTCCGTGATGTAATGCGCCACTTCGTGTGGCACGGTGGTACACAGGTTGTTGTCGAAGTACCTGGCAAACAGATACGGGTTATAACGAATGAGGCGCTCACCACGCCCCGACCTGTACATGCCTGCCGCCCGGCCGGTCAGATCGAAACTGACGGGAACCGGCTCGAAGTCTACCTGAAATAATCCCCCTGCCCTGCGCAGGCAGGCAACGGTTGCGTCACATACCTGCCCCTGCTGCTGTTTACCGATAGGTTCAATGATCACTGTAAGCGGCTATTTCCCGGAGCGGCATCCTGGGAACAGGAGGAAAAATAAACCCGGTCCTTGTCGGCCTGCTGACATTGTCCGCTGGCCGGGGTCATGTAATTCGGACT
>CAZWJB010000261.1:0-2445 GCA_964634485.1 uncultured Thiohalobacter sp.
TCTTTTATCAGCGGACTCTGGTTGCTCATTGATTGCTCCTGACGTACATCGGTTATACGCCTGACTATTAAAGCATCGACGCTCGTCGGTGCCAAACAAAAGATTGCGCCATAGCGTAGCAACAGGGGGTCGTGCTGATCGTGTTTGCAGCGCAGTTTGCCGCGGCAGAGGGTCAGAACCTGCCCTGCTCGTAATCCTCGAAGGCCTGTTGAATCTCAGCCCGGGTATTCATCACAAAGGGGCCACCGCGCGCCACCGGTTCTCCCAGGGGCTTGCCGGCAATCAGCAGGAAACGCGCGCCATTTTCACCGGCCTTTAACTTGATGGCATCGCCATCGCTGAGTATGCCGAGGTCATCACGCACAAGCTGAATAACCTGCCCGTTCTCGTGCGTCGTGCTCACCGGCCCCTCAATGACATAGATAAAGGCATTGTGCGATGCCGGCAGTGTTTCGACAAATTCCCGGCCGGCCGGTACCCGGATATCCAGGTACAGCGGTTCCGTCATGGGCTGAACCACAGGGCCTGTCGTGCCCTGTGAGGTCGTACCGGTAATAACCCGGACTTCAACGTCACCTTCCCGTGATTCCAGCGGAATCTGTCCGGCCGGGTATTCCTGGTAGCTTGCCGCGTCCATCTTGTGCCCGGCGGGAAGGTTGACCCACAACTGGAAGCCTTCCAGCAGGCCGTTTTCCTGCTCCGGCATTTCTGAATGCACAATGCCCCTGCCCGCTGTCATCCACTGGATACCCCCCGCCTCGATAACCCCTTCGTGACCCGCGTTATCCTTGTGGCGCATGCGCCCGGCAAGCAGATAAGTGACGGTTTCAAAACCACGGTGCGGGTGCGGTGGAAAACCGGCAATGTAGTCCTCCGGCTGGTCGGATCGAAACGCGTCCAGCAGCAGAAAGGGGTCCAGCATGGACAATGCCGGCTGGCCAATGACCCGCGTGAGTTCAACACCTGCGCCGTCTGTGGCAGGCATGCCTTTAATGACGCGGGTGATGCTGCGTTGCGTATTTTGTACCTGTTTATTCATCATGTCCGTGACCTCACGCGTTTGTGTTGCGCCTGGCATCCATCGACCAGACGTGTGTTTCACCGGCCACCAGGAACAGAAACCCGCCGGCCATGGCCAGGTTCTTCATGAAAAGAATAGACTGCATCTGGTCGCCAAGGTTGGCGTGGAAGATCAGCGCGCTGAGCACACTGAAGCCGGCCAGCAGGAAGGCGGCAATACGCGTCTGCCAGCCCAGCAATACCGCCAGGCCACCGCCGACCTCCAGCAGCATCACCAGCGGCAGCAATGCGCCGGGAATACCCATGCTCTCCATGTAGCCCTGGGTACCGGCGTAACCACTGATCTTGTTCAGACCGGCCATGATGAAAATGGCCGATATCAGCACCCGGCCGGTGAGTTGGGTGCTTGCTTTCAGAATGGGTGTGTTCATGGTTTTGTCCTCGTTGAGGGTGGTTGGGTGTATCGACTCGTGATGTAAACAAAGCCTGGTTGTTCTGCTGCGGATAATAAAGATAGATATAAAGAACTGACTGTTCTATATTTAGCAACAATATGGACAAATTTGCCGATCTGGACGCGTTTACCGCGGTGGTGGAATCCGGGACCTTCAGTGCTGCCGGAGAACGACTGGGCGTCGCCAAATCGGTGGTGAGTCGGCGCGTCAGCCAGCTGGAAAGCCGACTGGGCAGCCGGCTGTTACATCGCACCACGCGGCGCCTGGCGCTGACTGATGCAGGCAAAAATTTTTATCAGCGTGCGGTGCAGATTCTTGCCGACCTCGATGACGCGGAACAAAGCGTTACTGAAGATGAAAAGACCACCGAACTGCGGGGTTCACTCAAGCTTGCTGCGCCCCTGTCGTTCGGTCTCTTGCACCTGTCGAATGCCATTGCCGGTTTCCTCTGCGAACATCCCGCCATTGAATTAAACCTGGATCTGAATGATCGCAATATCAACCTGGTCGAGGATGGATTCGATATGGCGGTCAGGATCGGGGTGCTTAAGGATTCCACGCTGGTCGCGCGACGACTGGGTACCGTGCGCCATGTCACCTGCGCCAGCCCTAAGTATCTGCAACAGTTCGGAGAACCGGCCCACCCGGACGAACTGCACCAGCATATTGGATTGCAATACAGCAATGTGACCTACAAGCAGCAGTGGTGCTATGAAACGCCGGAGGGCAAAACTGTTTTTGGCCAGCCGCAGATCCGCATTCGAAGCAATAACGGTGAATCGCTGGCAGCAGCGGCTGTTGCAGGTCTGGGTATTACAACGGGTCCTGCCTTTATCCTTGGCAGATACATTAAGGAGAACAGTCTCGTTACACTGCTGAACGCGTATCAACGCCCTTCAGTGGGAATATACGCAGTATATCCGCCGGGGCGCCTGATACCGAAGCGTATTCGGGTGTTCTCGGACTTTCT
>CAZWJB010000262.1:0-2442 GCA_964634485.1 uncultured Thiohalobacter sp.
AACAAACTGCTGGGCAAGGTCTCGGAAGCCGAACAGCTGCATGTGCAGATGCGCGGCAGCCTGGCCCGGCAGATTATTACTCGTATTAATGTGGAGCTCCGGCGTCAATGACACAGCTTCGCGTTGATCAGCTGGGCGGGCATCTGGGTTCCGTACTGGCGCCGGTATATTTTATACACGGCGATGAAACCCTGCTGGTGGACGAATGTGCAGATGCTGTGCGCGCAGCAGCACGTGAGCAAGGGTACAGTGACCGCCAGATATTCACTGTCGAGCCCGGCTTTGACTGGCAAAGCCTGTTAGCCGCCTGCGACAGCCTGTCACTGTTTTCCGAACGCCGCATTCTCGAGTTACGTTTAGCGAGCGGTAAGCCGGGCAAGGAAGGCGCAAAGGTATTGTGCGAGTACGCTGAAAGACCGCCTGAGGATACCTTGTTGCTGATTATCTCGGCAAAACCTGAACCCGCCGCACGCAGAAGCAAATGGGTAAAGGCGCTTGACAAGGCAGGTGTTGCCATTACGGTATGGCCGGTTGACTACGCCCGGCTGCCCGCCTGGATCGATCGCCGCATGCAGGCGCACGGTATGCAGCCCAGCAGCGACGCGCTGCAATTGATCGCCGAACGTGTGGAAGGCAACCTGCTGGCCGCAGCCCAGGAGATCGAAAAACTCTACCTGCTGAACGGGCCGGGAGCGCTGGAGCTGGAGGCGGTCACGGAACTGGTCACCGACAGCGCCCGCTACGATATTTTTGGCCTGGTGGATGCTGCGCTGGCGGGTGATGCGCTGCACGTCCAGCGTATCCTGGCCGGTCTGCGCGGCGAAGGTGTCGAGCCGGTGCTGATACTGTGGGCGCTGGCCCGTGAAATACGCATGCTTACCAGTATGGCGCGGGAGCTGCAGGGCGACGTGGCGCTGGCCCGGGTGCTGGCATCGTGGCGGGTGTGGGACAATCGCAAGCCCCTGATCAGTGGTACATTAAAACGTATCCGCGGGCGCCAGTGGTGGGCCCTGTTGCAGCGCTGCGCCTATCTTGACCGGGTGATCAAGGGGCGTGCCGCGGGCAGCGCCTGGGATGAACTGTTACAATTGTCACTACGGCTTGCCGGTGTGGCGCCGTTGCGGAATTCCGCCTGAAACTGACGATCAGCCTGATGAGCAAAACAGCAGAATCCATAAATTTTGATGTCTCCAGCTACATGCTTGAATTGGGACAGCGTGCGCGCGCAGCCTCGCGGCTCATCGGGCGTGCAGAAAGCGGGGCAAAGAATGCGGCGCTGCACGCGATTGCCGACGCCATACTGGCTGACAGGACGCAGCTGAAAGCTGAAAACCGGAAGGACCTGGAAGCAGGAAAACAGCATGGTCTGGACGCGGCATTGCTGGATCGCCTGGAACTGACCGGGGCGCGCATTGACGGTATGGCCGAAGGTCTGCGTCAGATTGCCGCGCTGGCCGATCCGGTTGGCGCCATCAGTGATATGGGCTACCGGCCCTCCGGTATTCAGGTTGGACGCATGCGTGTACCGCTGGGCGTCATCGGCATTATTTACGAATCGCGCCCCAATGTAACGGCGGACGCAGCAGCACTGTGTCTCAAGTCCGGTAATGCCTGTATCCTGCGTGGTGGTTCGGAAGCACTGCATTCCAATCAGGCGGTGGCGCGTTGTATCGAGCGGGGCCTTGAACAGGCCGGTCTGCCGGCGAATGCTGTGCAGGTGGTTGCAACCACGGACCGGGCAGCTGTCGGCGAGTTGCTTCGGCTGGAAGCCCATGTCGACGTCATTGTGCCGCGCGGTGGCAAGGGTCTGATCAAACGTGTTACCACTGAATCCCGCATCCCGGTTATCAAGCACCTGCACGGTGTCTGTCATACCTATATCGACGACCAGGCTGATATTGACAAGGCGGTCAAGGTTGCCTTTAACGCCAAGACCCAGCGCTACGGGACTTGCAATACCATGGAGACCCTGCTGGTCGCAGAGGGCATCGCCGGGCGTATCCTGCCAATACTCGGCAAGATGTACCAGGACGAAGGCGTGGAACTGCGTGGTTGCGAGCGTACCCGGAAAATCCTTGACGGTATCGAGGCCGCCCAGGACGCTGACTGGGACGAGGAATACCTGGCGCCGATCCTGGCGCTGCGTATCGTCGATGATCTGGACGCCGCCATGGACCATATCGATAAGCATGGTTCACAACATACCGACGTAATCGTTACTGAAAACATTACGCGTGCGCGTCGCTTTCTGCGCGAAGTGGATTCCAGTTCGGTAATGGTCAATGCCTCGTCCCGTTTTGCCGATGGCTTCGAGTATGGTCTCGGTGCCGAAATCGGTATCAGTACTGACAAGCTGCATGTGCGTGGTCCGGTCGGGCTGGAAGGCCTGACAACACTGAAGTTCATCGTGCTCGGCGACGGGCATATCCGGCAGTAGTTTTT
>CAZWJB010000263.1:0-2441 GCA_964634485.1 uncultured Thiohalobacter sp.
GTCCAAAAAAGGGGTGGCCATTGGCCACCCCTTTTTTGGACCTGACAAAGGATGGATTTCTACATACCACCATCGAACAGCACGACAATCGAAATAATGCTGCCCGCGATCAACACCGCACCCGTTTTTATTGCTGTGTGTACCCGGCAATACCTGCAGGCCGCACATTTTTTTAACCTTTCCACCTGGTCTCCCACGCGCCGAAAATAGCCCGAACTTAATTTTGAAGCCGCGCATTGTACCCGTTTCCGGCTATTTCGGTCAACTACCAGGGAATGCGCAACGATGATGCTGTCTGCCGTCGATCCTGGCAAGCTGACCGGGCTGATGAGCAAGGCTATTAAGCGCGGTCTGGCGCGTGCAGATTCATGGCTTGCAGGGGAGGCACTTCCTCAGGGTCGATATGGACATCCAGCAGGGCCGGCTGACCGGCATTGCAGATCGCCGCTATATCAAGAGATGTAAAATCATCCGGGGACCGGATGGTATAGGCCTGTGCCCCCATCGCACGCGCAACCCCGGCGAAATCCACAGGCGGCATCTCGAAATCGCCGGGTTCACTGCTCTTCAGACGCTGGTCGCGCCTGACCATACCCGGCGCACGGTCATTCATGATCACGAAGATCACAGCAAGACGATACTGTACCGCGACGGTCAGTTCCTGCCCGCTCATCAGGAAACTGCCGTCACCCGTGATACAGACAACCGGCATACCCGGATTGCCCAGGGCGGTACCCACCGCAGCGCCAATCGCCCAGGTCATGGCGCCATAGCCCATCCCGATCCTGAAATGACCGCCCTTTTTAAGATGCAGATAGTGGGTTGCCCACGCCCAGCAGTTACCTGCATCACAAACAAAGCGTGTGTTCTCCGGAAATCGCCTGCTCAGTTCACACATCAGGCGTTGTGGTTTTATCGGGGTATCGCTCGATAGATATTTATCTGCCTGATGCAACGCAACTTTCCTTGGCGTTCCAAAGGTAGTACTGCTGTTCGGCACCTGCCAGTTCGACAATGCCCGCCGCGATGCCTCTCGTCCGCGCGAGTACTGACCACCGTTGAACAGGTTCTGCTCCTGCCGGTCAACGCTGGTGAATACCTGGATCAGGTCTGCGAATATGGTTTGCAAGCGACCGTAGACGTGTAAGCGGGCCATCGTTGAGTGAACAAAATTTTCCATTGTTGCATCGATATGGATCAGCTTTTCATTCAACAATGCCATTACATCCCGGCTATTGGCGGAAAGTTCATCCAGCCCCGTTCCTACCGCCAGCACCAGTTCCACCTCATCGTCCAGCAAAGCGTCCCGGGCGCTTGAATGTCCGGCAAAACCAAATACACCCCGATACAGGTGATGGTGCGCATCAATACAGCTCTTTCCGGAAGGCGTCGTGACAATTACGGCATCTATCAGTTCTGCAAACCGCACGATTGTATCGACACTTCCGCGACACACGTTTCCAAGATACAGAACAACCTTGCGCGCCTTGAGCAAAGCCTGGCAGAGCGCATCAAAACTCTGGGTGTCCACGACGTCAGGCTGACGAAAGAGTGTCGCAATGTCGCAGGACTCCACCTCTGAACCGACTGCAAGGCGCAGGATGTCGACCGGAATACTGATATGTGCCGGCCCTCCGGGTTTACGGTAGGCGGACACCATTGCGTTAAGCAGCTTCCTTTCAAGCTGGTCAGGGTGGGATACCAGGCTGTTGTAACGGGTACAGTGCCGGAACATGCCAACCGTGTCCACGGCGTCACCAGGCGACGCCTGCAGAGCCCCGCTGCCAAAATCCGCTAACGCTGTCTGGGCAGTGATAACCAGCATAGGGATATGATCTGCGTAGGCCGATGCAACCCCCGTAATCAGGTTTGTTGTACCTGGCCCCGTAGTCGCGCAACAGACGCCCAGTTTCCCTGTCTCGCGTGCATACCCATCCGCCATGAAAGTCGCCCCCGCTTCGTGACGGGCCACAATTGCCCGCAAGCCACGGACACCGCGCGGATTTTTACGGGACAGCACCTTGGGTGAAAGACCAGTCGGCACTTCAGAAGGGTCATGCGGTAACTGGCATGCCAGCGCTTTGAAAAAAGGCTCAATGGCGCCGCCGGGTACCCCGAATACGTACTCTACGCCAATCTGCGCCAGGTAGGCTACTATCAGGTCAGCATAGGTACGGTGCCGTTCCACAGCTGGCGTCCCTGCGGAACCAAACTCAGTCAGATTTGAAGACATATATACCCGGCCAGAAAAGTGGCGCAACACCATTAGGCGTTAAATCAGGATTTTCCCTTTGTTTCCATCACTTGCAGCCCACATCCTTCGTATCACTTCCGACCCGGCACAGGCGCTTCCGCATAGCCTAGCATTCAAGTATAGCGATCTCTAGGTTTTAATCGTTTTTTGTTACCCCGCCACAGGCATGATGCTGCGCCGTGACAGA
>CAZWJB010000264.1:0-2435 GCA_964634485.1 uncultured Thiohalobacter sp.
GCCTGGTACCAGCGATTGCTCAGGGCGTTATCCTTGCTGCGCCCGGTAACCTGTATCCAGACGAAACCATCATCCTCAAGCAGTTCGTCGAAGTGCTGAAACAGAACCGGGTAGGTGGATTCGGTAAAGCGCTCAAACAGGCCGCTGGCCAGGATGCGGTCAAAACGTCCCCGGCACTGGTGAAAGCTGCCGAGCCTGAAATGCACGTGAGCCTCCAGGCCGCGGCGGCGGGCTTCGCTTTGTGCAAAGCGCAACTGCTCGCGGGTTTTGAACATGGCCGTGACCTGAGCCCGGGCCTGTTCCGCCAGGTACAGCGCCAGTGCGCCCCAGCCGGCGTTCAGGTCCAGCAACCGCAGACCGGGCTGCACTTGTCACCGATGCGATGTACTACGCCATCAGGCTCGTGGATTTGCAGCCGGATATTGTGGACGCGATTTTCGAGGGTATGTAAATCCATTTATCATTAAACATATAGTTCGGCTATTCAGGCTTGTAAAGAAAACCGGGAAACAGAATGAACGGAAAGCAGATCGGGAAGTGGCTGTTGTCCTGGCTGGAGCAGTGCCTGCTGCGCCGTGCGCCGCAGGCCGACCCGGTGTCCGGAGCAGCGTTGGGCGGGTCGCTGCTGGCCTACGTGACACTGGATCTGTTACAGGCGCGCACAAGTTCAGGCTGGCAAACGTCACTGGGCATGACCGCCCTGGATACACTGATCATGGTATTGTTCAGCTGGTCGGTGTTACGGCTGACAAAAAAATCCGCGCGCTACCTGCAGACACTGACTGCGCTGGCGGGTACCGGGGCCGTGCTGGGGCTGGTGGGCTTGCCACTGATTCAACAGGCAGCACAGGCGCAGCTCGATGACGGGCCCGGGGGAATGCTGGTGCTGGGCTGGTTGATGCTGCTGCTGTGGAGTATTTCGGTGCAGGCGCATATCTACCGGCATGCCCTGTCGGTACGTTACGGTGCGGGTCTGCTGGTTGCCGGGTTGCAAATGGTGCTGGTCATCAGCCTGCTGGAAACTCTGTTCCCGCAGGCTGCGGGTTCATGACCATGAATTGAACGAGAACAGTACAGCAACGATGAAAATTCATATTCTGGGTATCTGTGGCACCTTCATGGGCGGGCTGGCGATACTGGCGCGGGAAGCGGGATTCGAGGTGGAAGGATCAGACACCAGCGTCTATCCGCCGATGAGCACCCAGTTACAGGAGCAGGGTATTCAACTGCAGCAGGGGTATTCCGCGGATAACCTCGATCCGGCACCTGAGCTGGTGGTGGTCGGCAATGCCATGAGCCGCGGCAACGCCGCCATTGAAGCGATGCTGGACAAGGGCCTGAACTACACCTCGGGCCCGCAGTGGCTGGCGGAACACCTGTTGCAGGGACGCTGGGTGCTGGCGGTTGCAGGCACCCATGGCAAAACCAGCACCGCCAGTATGCTGGCCTGGATACTGGAGGCGGCAGGCCTCAAACCCGGTTTCCTGATCGGTGGTGTACCCAACAATTTCGGTGTCTCCGCGCGCCTGGGCGAAACACCGTTTTTTGTCGTGGAAGCGGATGAATACGACACCGCTTTTTTCGACAAGCGTTCCAAGTTCGTGCACTACCGGCCGCGCACCCTGATACTCAATAACCTGGAATTCGACCACGCGGATATATTTCCGGACCTGGCTGCCATCCAGCGCCAGTTTCACCACCTGCTGAGGATCGTGCCGGGCACCGGTCTGGTGGTTGTCAACGCTAACGATGCGAACCTGTCGGAGGTGCTGGATACGGGCTGCTGGAGCGAAGTCGAAACCGTTTCGGTGGATGCTTTCCCGGCCCAATGGCAGGGGCAGGCCATTGCTGCAGACGGTAGCCGGTTTGTCGTGTTACTGGAGGGCAAGTCGCAGGGCGAAGTTCGCTGGAGCCAGCTGGGTGAGCACAACATGCACAACGCCCTGTCCGCGATAGCCGCAGCCAGGCATGTCGGCGTACCGGTGGAGCAGGCCATTGCCGCGCTGAACACCTTCGAGGGCGTCAGGCGGCGCCTGGAAGTTCGTGGTGAGGTCAACGGCATCACCGTCTACGACGACTTTGCCCACCATCCAACGGCCATCGCCACAACACTCGCGGGCCTGAGAAAAAGCGCTCACCCGGGTCGGTTGCTGGCGATCCTTGAACCACGTTCCAATACCATGCGGCTGGGCGTGCACCGCGACCAGCTGGCAGCATCGCTGTCGGATGCGGATGCGGTATGGCTGTATCAGCCCGATGATCTGTCATGGGATATCCGCGAAGTCACCGCCGGCCTGACAGTGCCGCTGGTCATCGCGGACACGGTCGATGAACTGGTAGCCTCGATCACCGCACAGGCACAACCCGGTGACCGGCTGGTGGTCATGAGCAATGGTGGCTTTGGCGGTATTCATGAAAAACTGCTGCAACGACTG
>CAZWJB010000265.1:0-2434 GCA_964634485.1 uncultured Thiohalobacter sp.
GCGGCTCTCCCAGCACCTCCTGCAACTGCTTCTCGATAGTTTGCCAGACAGACACTTTTTTCCGCTCAAATGGGGCAACCCGGTCTATAATTAACAACAAACTGTACACACCCGACTGCGCTATGAAATAGACAGCAGTCGCTGCACGTCTCATCATACACCTGCCCACCCGCTTAAGGAGATTTGGCATGAAGCCTGGCATCACCACACTCGCGCTTATGATCGCTTTTTTGTTTTCCCCGCTGAGCTTTGCGGGCAAGGGTCCTGCCATCAAGGACTATCCTGCCGAGCAGGTGGCCGAAAATGTCTACGTCATTCACGGTCCCCTGGGCATGCCCAACCCCGAAAATCAGGGGTTCATGAACAACCCGGCATTTGTTATCACCAGGGACGGCATTGTTGTCATCGACCCGGGTTCCAGCGTTCAGATCGGTGAAATGCTGTTACGCGTCATGGCAAACATATCGGACAAACCGGTAATTGCCGTATTCAACACGCACATTCATGGTGACCACTGGCTGGGTAACCAGGCGATCAGGGCTGCCTACCCGGATGTCCCGATTTACGGCCACCCGAACATGATCGCACTGATCGAGGCCGGCGAAGGTCAGAACTGGGTCGAACTGCTGGATCGTCTGACCAAAGGCAAAACCGCGGGTACCGGCGTCACCGGCCCCAACAAGACCGTCGATAACGGCGATACGTTCAAGTATGGTGGCATTACCTTCAGGATCCATCATTACGGCAAGTCCCACACCACCTCGGATATCATGATCGAGGTTCCGGAATACTCCGTCACATTTCTTGGCGATAACGTGCTGAATGACCGTGTCCCGCGTATTGACGACGGTAATGTACAGGGCAATATCGAGACCTGCACACGAATCATGGAAACCGGTAGTAAAACCTATGTCCCCGGTCACGGGCCGAGCGGTGATGCCGGAGTTCCGGAGGCTTTCCGGCGTTATCTGGAAATCCTGTATACAACCGTAAAGAAATACTACGACGAAGGGCTAAGTGACTTTGAAATGAAAGACCAGGTGAGCGCTGCGCTGGGCGCATACACCGGCTGGTCAGGATTCGACGAGCAACTCGGCAAACATATCAGCATAACCTACCTGCAGGTAGAGGAAGCCGACTTCTAGACTTTTATTCAAGCCAGAAGTTTCAGGCGCGCATGCATCAGACTGCGGCGCGGGAAATGCGCCTTGAGAAATTCCATTTGATCAGCCAGCACGCGTTTTCCCTGCAGGTAAATGTACTCGGCGTGTGTCGGGGTAAAAGGCACCGCCAGTAACTCCATGTGTGCCTGCTCCGGACTGCGCCCGGCCTTGTGGTTGTTGCAACGTCTGCAGGCAGTTACCACATTGGTCCAGATATCCAGTCCATTCCGACTGATCGGTGTGACGTGATCCCGCGACAAATCCCGTGACAGGAAGCGCACACCACAGTACATGCACAAGTGGGCATCGCGCTTGAACAGGGCCGGATTATTCAGTGGAGGCACATAACGATCACGGTTTCTGGTCAGTATCTTGTTACTGCCATAGGTCGCGACAATGGAATTGACATCAATCCGGCTCTGACGTCCGGTCAGGGCGCAGATTCCGCCGTGCACACGGTACAACAGGCTGCCGCAGCTGTAGGCCACCTGGTCAAGGTGATACAAACGCACCGCTTCCTGGTAATTGATCCATTCCAGCGGCATGCCGGACGCATCAGTACGCAGGACCTGTTGACTCAAGTCGTACACGCTCTGCCTCCCAAAACAGGGGTTTGTGCATTTATCCCAAATTAACCGCAGGTTGTAAACAGTAGAGCGGCTGAATTCACGAATTTGTTACCTTTTGTATGGACATTTCATCATTGCCTGGAATCCGCTATCATTCCGCATTCTAGGGGTTTCAGTCCTTTTCCGGGCCTATCTAGCCAATTTACGATGAATCTGCGGCCAAGCCGGCCTGGCTGCGCTGGAGTACTTACAGATGCCGATACGTTTGGGAGTGCCCAAAGAGATCGAACAAAACGAGCGCCGGGTAGCGCTGGTCCCCTCTGTCGCCGAACGCTTTAACAAACTGGGGGTTGAGTTATTGCTGGAAACCGGAGCCGGTGCCGGCAGCTACCATCCCGACAGCGCCTACAATGACGTGACCATCGTCGGCAGCGCCAGCGAGCTATACCAGCAGGCCGATCTGATCCTGAAAATCCAGCCCCCCACAGAAGCCGAAATCGCATTGATGAAGGAGGGTACCGCTGTGGCCAGCATGATGCTGCCCTACCGCTACCCTGAGCGGGTCCGCCAGATGCGTGACCGCAATATCCTCAGTTTTGCCATGGAGCTGGTGCCGCGTATATCCCGTGCCCAGGGCATGGACGTGCTGTCCTCGCAGGCCTCGATCGCCGGCTACAAGGCGGTACTGATGGCCGCAGACCG
>CAZWJB010000266.1:0-2424 GCA_964634485.1 uncultured Thiohalobacter sp.
GTTGCTGTACAACAGTGATGTGCTGCTCTACGATCGGGAGACAGATTCGCTCTGGTCACAGCTCATGAAGCAGGCCGTTGCCGGACCACTGCGGGGCCAGCGCCTGCAGCAGATCGTGATGTCCCATACCAGCTGGGATGACTGGCGGAGCCGGCATCCGGATACTATCGTGTTATCCACGGACACCGGCAGCCGGCGTGATTACGAGCGTTCGCCTTATGCTGGCTACGCAAGCAGTGCAGAGCTCTATTTCCCGGTCAGCAGAAGGGATCCGCGTTATCATCCCAAAGAGCTGGTTATCGGTCTGAGTGTAAACGGTGTGTACAAGGCTTACCCTTTCGCAGAGTTGTCACAGGTCGATGGCGACATACCGGACAGCATTGCCGGGCAGAAAGTGCGTGTCCGTTACGACAGTGGCAACCGTACCGGCCGGGTACTCGCTGCCGACGGCAGCGAGCTTCCTTCCACCATCAGTTACTGGTTTGCCTGGCAGGCCTTTCACCCGGACTCCGGGGTCTACACTGCGCCCTGAGCGCAACCCTGTACCGGGCCCACTGCAGCCTGTATCCTGAGCGGTATGATCGAACCTGACCGCATTATCACCGCCAGCGCCTCATCGGAGGACGAGGCTATGGACCGCGCTATCCGCCCGAAGACACTGGCAGACTACGTGGGACAACCCCAGGTCACGGAACAGATGGAGATTTTTATCGAGGCAGCGCGGCGCAGGGAAGAACCGCTGGATCACGTGCTCATTTTTGGCCCGCCCGGGCTGGGGAAAACCACGCTGGCCCATATCATTGCCAACGAGATGGGTGCGAACCTGCGTCACAGCGCCGGGCCGGTGCTGGAAAAACAGGGTGATCTGGCTGCATTGTTGACCAATCTGGAGCCGCACGACGTACTGTTTGTGGATGAGATTCACCGCCTCAGTCCGGTGGTAGAGGAAATTCTTTATCCGGCCATGGAGGACTACCAGCTCGATATCGTAATCGGCGAAGGGCCGGCGGCGCGCTCCATAAAACTGGATCTGCCACCCTTTACGCTGGTTGGTGCGACTACGCGTGCGGGCTTGCTCACTTCGCCGTTGCGGGACCGTTTCGGTATTGTGCAGCGCCTGGAGTTTTATAACAGTACCGATCTGGCCACCATCCTGAAACGCTCGGCCCATATCCTGGGTATTGAAATGGAAGCCGAGGGCGCTGTTGCGCTGGCGGAACGCTCGCGCGGAACACCGCGCATTGCCAACCGGTTGCTGCGCCGCGTACGCGACTATGCGGAGATCAAGGCACAGGGTGTGATAACGGCCGCGGTGGTCGAGCGTGCCATGCAGATGCTGGATGTCGATGCACAGGGCTTTGATACCCAGGACCGGCGATTGTTACGCACCATCATTGAAAAATTCGACGGTGGGCCGGTGGGCGTGGATAACCTGGCGGCGGCGATTGGTGAAGAGAAGGGTACCATAGAAGATGTGCTGGAGCCTTATCTGATCCAGCAGGGTTTTATCATCCGCACGCCACGCGGGCGTATGGCGACGCGCAATGCCTATCTGCAGATTGGTCTGCAGCCGCCGAGGCGTGAAGGTGAGACACTGCCGCTGATTGATGATTGAACTGTATGTACTCCGGCAGGCGAAGAGTCCGTGTATCGGCCTGTTCCCTTCGCGGCGGTAACAGCCGCGGACAAGTGCCCGTATCCATATGCAACAGCGTATCCCTGGAACGGTGAAAGCCTGTATCACAGTCCATGCTGGCATGCCTTGCTGGAAAGTAGCGGGTGTTGCAGCATCGTTTTGATATCTGATGTCTCGATCAGTGCAACACCGCGCGCTGACCACTGCAGGGCACTTTTCGGGTCGTTGATATCGTAGAGCATCCATTGCCAGTTGCCATGCCAGGGTGTTTCCCCTGCGGGGATCTTGCGCTCGTTGCAAATCAGGAACTGCGGACCAAGCTGCTTCGCCCGTTCGAGGTGTTGCTGGTCGTAGCTGCCCAGTACCCAACCGGTATCGATGCCACCCTGCTGCTGCGCGTAATCCAGAGCTGCATCGCTGTAGGCGATCAGAATGCACTGGCGTTGAAAAGGGGAGAGGCATTTCAGCAGGGCGTCCATGACCGTTTCCAGGCCCCGGTGCTGCAGGCTTTCATTCTTGATTTCGACCATGGCGCGGGCATTCGGGAACGCTGTCAGCTGCTGCAGAACAGCATCGAGACCCGGTGCTGCTACAGGAAAGAAGCGCTCCCCGAGTCGAGCAGGTTCATGCACGCTGATGCGTTGCAGTGTCTGGCTGTCGGTATCGAAGACTGAGCGTGGGTCGCCACCTGTGCGGCTGAAGTCGGCATCGTGCAACAGGATGAACTGCCCGTCAGCACACATCTGAACGTCGAATTCGAGCCAGCAGGCTCCGGCCTGCAGGGCAGC
>CAZWJB010000267.1:0-2413 GCA_964634485.1 uncultured Thiohalobacter sp.
TGAAAGCGCTGGCGGAAAAGGGCCACCAGGGATTTTACGCAGGTGCAGTGGCACGCAGGCTGGTGGATGGCGTTCGTGAAGCCGGTGGCATCTGGACGCTGGATGACCTGCAACAGTACCGCGTCGTCGAGCGCGAACCGGTCAGTTTTCGCTACCGTGATCTGCGCATCGTGTCGGCCGCACCGCCCTCGTCCGGTGGCGTGGCGTTGGCGACCATGCTGCATATCCTCGAAGGCTGGGAGTTGTCCCGGCTTCCCGAGGCAGAGCGCATTCACCTGGTGGTTGAGGCTATGCGCCGCGCCTACCGCGACCGCGCGCAGTACATGGGGGACCCCGATTTTATCGACATGCCCCTGCAACGGCTTGTCGATCCGGTGTATGCCGCGGGACTGCGCGCCTCGATCCGCACTGACCGCGCGACCCCGAGTGCTGCGCTGCCGGGTAGTGTTACCAGTGTTGAAGGCGCAGATACGACGCACTTTTCCATTCTTGACCGCGAAGGCAACCGGGTTGCGGCAACCCTGAGCATCAATTATCCCTTTGGTTCCGGACTGGTGGTCCCGGGTACCGGAGTTTTACTCAACGACGAAATGGATGATTTTTCAGCCAAGCCGGGTGTAGCGAATGCCTACGGTCTGGTGGGCGCCGAAGCCAATGCTGTTGCGCCGGGCAAGCGTCCCTTGTCCAGCATGACGCCGACTTTTGTGGAGAGTGAGGCCGGTGCCGCGATACTCGGTGCGCCGGGAGGCAGTCGTATCATCACCATGGTGCTGCTGGGCATACTGGACCTTGAGGCCGGTAATCCGCCTCAGTCCTGGGTATCGCTGCCACGCTTCCACCACCAGTATCTGCCTGATGTAATCCAGTACGAGCCGGAGGCGTTTCCGGGGCCTGTCGTCGAGTCACTGCAGGCCAGGGGACACCTGCTGAAGCTGTTGCAGAGCCGCTACGGAAACATGCAGGCGATTTACTGGGACTACAAGGATAACCGGGTGCAGGCTGCGTCGGATCCGCGCGGTATCGGCCAGGCCAGTGTGCGTTAGCGTGTTATCGCTGGCAGCCTGGACAATAGAAGGTCGAACGTTGGCCAATGCGGGTTACCCGTACCGGCGCCGCGCAGACAGGACAGGGTTTGCCTGACTGGCCGTAGACATTCAGTGATTGCTGGAAATACCCGGGTTTGCCTTCACCGTTGCTGAAGTCGCGCAGTGTGGTGCCGCCCTGGCGGATGGCTTCAGTCAGCACCTGTTTTACCGCATCGACCAGTTTCACATAGCGCTGCCGGCTGATACGTCCGGCTGCACGTGCAGGATGAATGCCGGCACGGAACAGTGACTCACTGGCGTAGATATTACCGATCCCTGTTACAATATGGCTATCCATCAGGAAAGATTTGATTGCCAGCTTGCGGCCGCGAGAGCGGTCAAAGAAGTAGTCAGCGTTGAAATCGTTGCTTAGTGGTTCCGGGCCCAGTCTGCAAAGCAGAGGGTGTGACTCGACATTATCTTCTGTCCACAACCAGGCTCCGAATCGTCTGGGGTCCGTGTAGCGCAGCACTATGTTGTTGTCCATCACCATGTCGATATGGTCGTGCGGGCCGGGCGGTGTATTGTCTCTGACGATGCGCAGGCTGCCTGACATACCGAGGTGGATGACGAGCGTTCCTTTGTCTGTACCGATCAGCAGGTACTTGGCGCGGCGTGATACCCGTTCAATGTGCCTGTGCCTGATGTTTTCAGCGAGTGTGGCGGGGACCGGCCAGCGCAGGCCGGCCTGTCGCACGATGAGTTTTTGTATAGTCCGGCCACGCAGATGGGGTTCGACGCCGCGACGGATGGTTTCTACTTCGGGTAGCTCCGGCATGTTATTTCATACTGCAATAAGCAGCCGGATTACTCCTGTTCTTCGGCTGTTGGCGGGGTAAGTGCCAGGAGCTCGCTGCCGGTGTTGCCCATGCGATACTGAATGCCCAGATCCGGGCGTACCAGCAGCAGCTCGGGTTCACGTGACGCGATCGAATATTTTATACTGCCTGCGTTATCTGCAAGTTTGATTTCAACGAACTCGTTGGCTTCCACCGGGTCTGCTGCCTGTATATTAAGACTGGTTGCGCCCTGCCAGCGTTCGATAAACGCCTGCAGGTCATCGGCGGAAACCTCCTGTACAGGCTCGATATCCCAGTTTTGATTTACCTTGTGGATAGATAATCCGGGTAGTGTGATGGACTCGATACGGGCGTCTTTTCCAAAAAGACGCCGGCGTACAAACTGGGTATAACTTAATTTGATGAGTTGCATGTAGTTGTCCGGAATCAGGTGGACGCGGTCTGCAATACGTACGTAACGCAAGCCCTCAATTGGTTCCAGATTACCGAATTCAACGGAGGTGTCATTCAGGAATACTGTGGCATAGG
>CAZWJB010000268.1:0-2405 GCA_964634485.1 uncultured Thiohalobacter sp.
TCAAGGTTGCGCGGGTGCGTGCCCAGGCTTATCAGCAGTACCCGAAACTGTTTTCCCAGGATGCCTTGCCGGTCGATGTTCTTATCAGTCCGGAGCAGCTGGTGACTGATTATATTCAGAGGCTTATCGACCGGCCGGAAGCGCTGCAGGTTCTGGATTTTGCCGATGGCCGTGTGCAGCTGGTCGCGGTACGCGCAGTTCGGGGTGGACCGCTGGTGGACCAGGAGCTGCGGGAGATACGCCAGCATATGCCGGGTGTCGAGGTACGTGTGGCAGCAATATTCCGCCGTGGCAGCCCCATTCTGCCAGAGGGGGATACGGTTATTGAGGCGGATGACGAAGTGTTCTTCCTTGCGGCGCGCAAGCATATCCGTGCGGTTACCAGTGAGTTGCGTAGTCTGGAAAAGCCCGTCAAGCGGGTAATGATTGCCGGTGGCGGCAATATCGGCCTGCGCCTCGCAGAATCGATCGAAGACCGCTACCAGGTCAAATTGATTGACTGCGATTCTGAAACCACGCGGAAGCTGTCAGAGTTGCTCGACAAGACCATCGTGTTGCTGGGCGACGCCGCTGACGAAGAATTGCTGCTCGAGGAAAATATTGAAAACACGGATGTGTTCTGTGCGCTCACCAACGACGAAGAGGCCAACATTTTGTCCTCAATGCTCGCCAAGCGCCTGGGAGCGCGCAAGGTCATGTCGCTGATTAACCGTCCAGCCTACGTGGATTTGGTGCAGAGCGATGTTATCGATATCGCGGTTTCACCGCAGCAGGCCACCATTGGCAGCCTGTTGACGCATATACGGCGAGGGGATGTGGCTGCGGTGCACTCGCTGAGGCGTGGCGCGGCAGAGGCCATCGAGGCTGTTGCGCACGGTGACAACAAGACTTCAAAGGTTGTAGGCCGTTCGGTGGATGAGGTGAAGTTGCCACCCGGCACGACTATCGGCGCCATTGTACGCGGAGAGAAAGTCATCATTGCCCATCACGATACGGTGATCGAGGCCGAGGATCATGTGATCCTGTTCCTGGTGGACAAGCGACACATTCCGGATGTGGAGCAACTGTTCCAGGTCGGGGTCACATTTTTCTGACCCGTTCATGCGCTTCAGTACCATACAACGCATTCTCGGCCTGTTGCTGATGGTATCAAGCGGCACCATGCTGCCTCCGCTGGTGCTGGCCTGGTGGTTTGATGACGGCAGCCAGACCGCCTTTTCCACAGCGCTGTTTGGTGTGCTCATAGCCGGCGCACTGTGCTGGTACCCGGTCAGGACACAGCGCCGGGAACTGCGGGTGCGCGACGGGTTCGTGGTGGTCACCCTGTTCTGGGTGGTGCTGGCGCTGGTTGGGGCGATCCCCTTTGCATTGGCCGACCAGCCGCATATGGGTTTTACCGATGCCATATTTGAGGCCACATCAGGTCTTACCACCACGGGTGCAACTGTTATTACCGGCATTGACCATTTGCCTATGTCCATTCAGTTCTATCGCCAGGAACTGCAGTGGCTGGGCGGTATGGGCATCATCGTGCTGGCCGTGGCCGTACTGCCTATGCTGGGTATCGGGGGCATGCAATTGTACCGGGCGGAAACGCCGGGCCCGATGAAAGACAACAAGCTCACGCCACGCATCACCGAATCAGCCAAAGCGCTCTGGTACATCTACCTGGGACTGACTGTCAGCTGTGCGCTGGCCTACTGGATTGCGGGAATGGGTGTGTTTGATGCTATCTCGCACAGTTTTTCGACAGTGGCAATCGGCGGTTTTTCCACCCACGACCTGAGTATCGGTTATTTCCAGAGCCCCGTCATTGAATCGGTGGCGGTGGTATTCATGCTGCTGGCCGGTATTAATTTTTCACTGCATTTTGTCGCCTGGCGCTCGATGAACCCGTTGACCTATTTCCGTGATTCAGAATTCAAGGCGTATATCCTGGTGCTGGGTGTGGCAGCGGCCATAACGGTGTCCTACCTGTATCTGGGCGGCATATTCGAGAACTTCGGTGATGCGCTGCACCACGGTGTGTTCCAGGCCGTGTCCATTGGAACAACGGCAGGTTTTACCACCGCTGCCTACTCCCACTGGCCCGGTTTTCTGCCGGTGATGCTGCTGTTCACCAGCTTTATCGGTGGTTGCGCAGGGTCGACCGGTGGTGGCATGAAGGTCATACGTTTTCTGTTGTTGTTCAAGCAGGGGATGCGCGAAATCAGCCGGCTGGTACATCCCAGTGCGCAGATATCGGTAAAGGTTGGTAACAAAGCCATGCCGGAGCGCGTGGTTGAAGCGGTGTGGGGCTTCTTTGCCATCTATGTAGGCAGTTTCACGGTCATGATGCTGGTGCTGCTGGCAACCGGGCTGGATCAGGTAACGGCGTTTTCCGCAGTCGCTGCCTGTCTGAATAA
>CAZWJB010000269.1:0-2399 GCA_964634485.1 uncultured Thiohalobacter sp.
CAAATTTCAAATGAAGTCGCCCCCAGGTGCGGTGAGTACCCGGGACGACTCTGGTCTATAGACCTACTTCTTTTTGGGGGCCAGCACCATAACCATCTGCCGGCCTTCCATCTTCGGGAACTGCTCTACCGTTCCCAGCTCCTCGAGGTCGCCCTCGACGCGCTTCAATAAATCACGGCCCAGTTCCTGGTGCGCCATTTCGCGGCCCCGGAAACGCAGGGTGACCTTGACCTTGTCGCCTTCGGTAAGAAACCTGGTCAGGTTTTTCAACTTGATGTTGTAGTCCCCGATGTCCGTTCCCGGCCGGAACTTGATTTCCTTGACCTGGATCTGCTTCTGTTTCTTGCGCGAAGCCTGGCGTTTTTTCTGTTCCTCAAACCTGAACTTGCCATAGTCCATCACCTTGCAGACGGGCGGCTCAGCTTGCGGAGAGATTTCGACCAGATCGAGATTGGCTTCGTCGGCGATCTTCTGGGCTTCCTCCAGCGTTATCACGCCAAGCTGTTCGCCCTCTGCGCCCACTGCGCGCACGTCCGTGGCTTCGATATTATGGTTGAGCCGGTGTTTCAGTCTGTTTGCTGCAGCGATGTTCAGGTCTCCAAAATAGTGCGGCCGCGGCTCGCGATCTCTGCGTTCAGCCCCTCTGACAAGGCTTGCAAGGACAGGCTACCCAAGTCCTTGCCGCTGCGCGTGCGCACGGCCACTGTGTCCGATTCCGCCTCCCGGTCGCCGACTACCAGCAAATACGGGATGCGTTGAATTGTGTGCTCGCGGATTTTAAAGCCGATCTTCTCATTTCTCAAGTCCGATTTGACCCTCAAACCCTGATTTTTCAGGGCTTCTTCAACTTTTTTCGCATAATCCGCCTGATTGTCAGTGATATTGAGTACTACAGCCTGAACTGGCGCCAGCCACAGCGGCAGGGAACCCGCGTAGTGCTCGATCAAAATACCGATGAAACGCTCCAGCGAACCCAGGATGGCGCGGTGCAACATCACCGGGACGTGCTTGCCGCCGTCTTCGGCGACATAGGTCGCGCCCAGCCGCTCCGGCATCGAGAAATCGAGCTGGATGGTACCCAGCTGCCAGACGCGCTCCAGGCAGTCTTTCAGCGAAAATTCGATTTTCGGTCCGTAGAAGGCGCCCTCGCCCGGCTGCAGCTCCCAGTCGAGTTTCTTGAGGTTCAATGCTTCTTCCAGCGATTTCTCCGCCTTGTCCCAGAGGTGGTCAGCACCGACGCGTTTTTCCGGGCGGGTGGAGAGCTTGACAATGACATCGTCAAACCCGAAGTCACTATACACTTCAAATAACAAATCAATGAAATCAGACACCTCATCGAGAATCTGCGCCTCGGTGCAAAAAATATGTGCGTCGTCCTGTACGAAAGCGCGCACGCGCATCAATCCATGCAGGGTGCCGGATGGCTCATTGCGGTGACAGGAACCGAATTCGGCCAGCCGCAGTGGCAGGTCGCGGTAACTCTTCAGTCCCTGGTTATAAATTTGTATGTGCGCCGGGCAGTTCATCGGCTTGATGGCGAAGGTGTGGTGCTCGGATTCCGTTACGAACATATCGTCCTGGAATTTCTCCCAGTGCCCTGATTTTTCCCACAGGCTGCGATCGATCACCGACGGCGTGTGCACTTCCTGGTAACCATGGCCGCGCAGCTTTGCGCGGATATAGTCCTGGATCTGCAGGTATACCTGCCAGCCGTTGTCGTGCCAGAACACCATACCCGGCGCTTCCTCCTGGGTATGGAACATGTTCATGATCTTGCCGAGCTTGCGGTGATCGCGCTTCCCGGCTTCCTCCAGCCTGTGCAGATAGGCCTTGAGCGCCTTTTTGTCCTTCCAGGCTGTACCATAGATGCGTTGCAGCATTTCATTGCGTGAGTCGCCGCGCCAGTAGGCGCCCGCCAGCTTCATCAGCTTGAAGGCCTTGAGCTTGCCGGTTGTCGGGACATGCGGACCACGGCACAGGTCAATGAACTCGCCTTGTTGATACAGGGATATATCCTGATCCTGTGGAATATCGCTGATGATTTCCGCCTTGTAGTCTTCACCCATGTTACGGAAAAATTCGATGGCCTCGTCGCGCGGCATGACCTTACGACTGACTTGCAGATCCTGCTTAGCCAGTTCGGCCATTTTCTTTTCGATTTTTTCCAGGTCTTCGGGTGTAAAGGCTCGCTGGTAGGCGAAGTCATAGTAGAAACCGTTTTCGATTACCGGGCCGATAGTGACCTGGGCTTCCGGAAACAGCTCCTTGACAGCCTGCGCCAGCAAATGCGCCGTGGAGTGCCGAATGACATCCACGCCCGCTTCATCACGCTCGGTGATAATACTGAGCTCGGCGTCTTTATCGATGACATAGGCGGTATCGACCATTTTGCCGTCGAC
>CAZWJB010000270.1:0-2397 GCA_964634485.1 uncultured Thiohalobacter sp.
CGTCCTGAAACCGAACTTGCCGAACGGGTTCACATCGGCAATTTTGTCGAAATCAAAAAGTCTCGTATCGCGACGGGTTCAAAGGTGAATCACCTCAGCTACATCGGCGATACCCGAATGGGTTCGAACGTTAATGTGGGTGCCGGTACAATCACGTGTAACTATGATGGTGCCTACAAACACCTGACCGAAATCGGCGACGATGTCTTTATCGGTTCCGATTCGCAGTTGGTGGCGCCGGTCAGAATAGGCGATGGAGCTACGATTGGTGCCGGTTCGACCATTACCCGTGAAGTGCCGCCCGGTGAGCTGACTGTAAGCCGCAGTCCTCAACAGACGCGCATCGGCTGGAAACGTCCGGTCAAGAAAACCGAATGATGCCCGCTAGATTGCTGTAAATCAAAAAGACAGGATCGTAGACATGTGTGGAATTGTAGGCGCCATCGCGCAGCGTGAAGTTGCGCCCATTCTCCTCGAAGGCTTGAAGCGACTGGAGTACCGTGGCTATGACTCCGCAGGAATGGTTGTCGTGAATTCCAGTGCGGAACTGGAACGTCTCCGCACCACGGGAAAAGTTGCAGAACTGGCAAACGCCTATGATGGCAGCCCTGTTCAGGGTCAGACCGGCATCGCGCATACCCGCTGGGCGACCCACGGCAAACCCACCGAAAGTAACGCGCACCCGCACATCTGTCAAAACAAGGTGGCTGTGGTGCATAACGGCATTATCGAAAATCATGAAGTCCTGCGCGAGCAGCAGAAGAAACAGGGGTTTACCTTTACCTCCGATACCGACACTGAGGTAGTTGTCCACCAGGTGTATTACCACCTGGACCAGGGCGATAACCTGCTGGAAGCCGTGAAACATACCTGTAGTGACCTGGAGGGCGCCTATGCACTGGGTATTGTCAGCATTTCTGAACCGGATCGCCTGATTGCAGCACGGCGCGGTAGCCCGCTGGTCATTGGTGTCGGTATCGGTGAGTATTATATAGCGTCCGACGTCGCTGCCCTGTTACCTGTGACGCAGCGTTTCATTTTCCTCGAGGACGGGGATGTCGCCGACCTTACCAGCCAGGGCATGGTGATTTATAACAGTGACGGCGAACTGGTCGAGCGCGCCGAGCGCCGTTCTGAGTTGTCAGCCGATGCAGTGGAACGCGGTGAGTACCGTCACTACATGCTCAAGGAAATCTACGAACAGCCCCGCGCTATTGCTGATACCCTGGAAGGCCGAATTCACCAGGGGCGTGTACTGGAAGCCGCATTCGGCGCGGATGCTGCGCAGATTTTTGCAAAAGTACAGGGTGTGCACATCATCGCCTGTGGCACCAGTTATCACGCCGGCCTGATTGGACGTTACTGGATGGAATCGCTGGCCGGCATTCCATGCAGTGTGGAGGTCGCCAGCGAGTTCCGTTACCGCAAACCGGTGGTACGTAACAGCTCGCTGATTGTCACTATTTCCCAGTCCGGTGAAACGGCCGACACGCTGGCTGCTTTACAGGAGGCCAGGCACCTGGGCTTCGGCCAGTCGCTGACCATTTGCAATGTGCCGGAGAGCTCGCTGACCCGGGAATCCGACCTGGTGTTGATGACCCGTGCGGGTCCGGAAATCGGTGTGGCATCCACCAAGGCCTTTACCACCCAACTGGCAGCGCTGATGCTGCTAACCATCGTGCTGGGTCGCCGCTTCAGTATGAGCGAAGAAACTGAGCGCAGGCTGGTTCAGGAGCTGGAACACCTGCCACGCCAGATCGAGGATGTACTGGCGCTGGATGAAAAAATCCAGCTGCTATCCGAGTCTTTTGCTGACAAGAACAACGCGCTCTTTCTGGGGCGTGGCGCTCAATACCCGGTAGCCATGGAGGGTGCGCTAAAACTCAAGGAAATATCCTATATTCACGCCGAAGCCTATCCTGCCGGAGAACTGAAACACGGACCGTTGGCACTGGTGGACGCGTCCATGCCGGTTGTTGTTGTCGCACCCAACAACGAGTTACTGGAAAAGCTGAAATCCAACCTGCACGAAGTCAGCGCCCGTGGTGGTGAGATGCTGGTGTTTGCCGATCAGGAGGCAGGTATGGCATCGGACGAAACCAGTACCGTGCTACCGGTCGCGCCAACCAGCGATTGTGTCGCTCCGATAGTCTTCACCATACCCTTGCAACTGCTGGCCTATCATGTAGCCGTATTGAAGGGCACCGACGTCGATCAGCCCCGCAATCTGGCTAAATCGGTGACCGTCGAATAAGGCGGCTAAACAAACTAATCGCTATATTTGATGAATACGAATCAGGCAGTTTTGCGGATCAGGAATAAATACTCACCACCCGCTTCTGTATGTTCGACCAGTTCGTTCTTTGTTTGCTCACAGAATGCCTGGAAGTCCTTAAC
>CAZWJB010000271.1:0-2395 GCA_964634485.1 uncultured Thiohalobacter sp.
CAAGAACGGCTTGAACGGTTCGGTCAGTGCCTTCCGCGATATCGGTGTCCAGGTGTTTGATATAATCCAGGCCCCCAGAAACTGGGAAGTCAGCTACGCTCTCATGGTTGGTAACGGTAACGGTATCAACCGTACCGACAACAACAACGAAAAGGATTACTACGGCTATTTCTCGACCGCCAAGGTTTTTGCCGGCAAGGGCGCACGTCGCCAGGAACTGAAAATGTTTGCCTGGGGACAGAAGGGAGAGCGTACTCTGGAATACGTGAACGGTGTGCAAGGTGACCAGGACTTCGATCGAGACCGCTGGGGTGTTGGTTTCACCTTCCGCAAGGACAAATACCGGGCAGCGGCGGAGTATGTCGATTCCGATGGCATGATCTTCAACGGTACCGATGGTGGTGCAGTTGCAGGTGCCCTGAACAATGCCGGGACGGCTGTTGCATCCGTTAATATGGTACCAAATGGTGAGTCGGAAAGTTACTACATACACGCCGGCTACCTGGTAATGCCTAAGCTCGAACTGGACGTGCGTTACGATTACCTGGAACGCCTCAGTGACAGCACAACCGGCGAACGTGAGTTCACGAACTGGACCGTGGGTTTCCAGTATTTCTTCAACAGGAAGACCCGTGCCATTGTCAACTACGAGTTCCGCGATGCGGATGCACCCGGTTTCGCTTCATCGGCCGGTCCGAACCAGGTGCTGGATACCTTTGACGATCGCCTCGCCTTGCAGATACTCGCGATCTTTTAAGGCGTTTATTTTATACTCCTAAAGGCAGGGCCAGTGGCCCTGCCTTTTTTATGGTGCAGAGGACGACTGACATGAACCGGATATTTGCTATGTTGCTGTTGTTTGCCTTTTCCAACAGTGTGCTGGCTGCTGATAGCGGGCTGATCCGGGTAAAGAGTGCCTACAGCGTGCCTGAAACACTGGATCGTTTCGAGGATGCAGTGCGTGACAAGGGCATGACTGTTTTCGCCCGCGTTGATCACAGCAAGGGGGCAGCTGGCGTTTCCCTGCAACTGCGACCCACCGTGTTACTGATATTTGGTAACCCGAAGATTGGTACCCTGCTGATGCAGAGCAACCAGGATGCCGGCATTGACCTGCCGCTCAAGGCGCTGGCCCGGGAAGATAAAAATGGCGACGTCTGGCTGGTTTACAATGATCCTGACTATATCGTTTCCCGTCATGGAATTTCTGACCGTGATCAGATCGTCGCAAAAATGCGTAAGGCGATGCAGGGGTTTTCTGCCGCCGCTACCGGAAAGTAATATCAACAGCTGTTTTATTCTAATCCGCGGTAGTTCCCTGCAAGCAGGGTCATGATCCTTTACCGGTTGCGCAGGGATGGCGGCGTTGAAATAACAGGCAAGGCGACAGTATGCGCATAGTCAACAGCGTACTGGGAGACGCGAGCGGCGGCCGCTGGCAGGCGGTGTGTGAATACAGCCGCGTGTTGAGTCAGCAGGGGTTTCATGTGCTGATGTTGTTAAACGAAATTCATTTACCGGACCTTGGTCAGGTCCCCACAGGCGTCTCTGTTGAGCGCATCCGAAATCACGGTCACTACGACTACCTCGCAGCGCATACCGCCAGACGCCGTTTGCGGACCTTCAAACCGGACCTCGCCATCGCGCATTGCAGCCGATCGGTTGCACTGCTGAAACGTACGCTTAAAGGCATCGCGCCGGTGGTGGCTGTGACCCACAGCAACAAGATCAAACGCCTGCTGCCTGCCGACGCCTACCTGCCCCTGACCGCCTATATCGAACAGAAGATCAGACAGGCGGGACCGCCGGCGTCGACCCGGCCCTGTTACATCGTGCCCAACATGATCGATGTCGGGGATGGCTGTTGCCCGGCCAAACACCGTCACGTTCCACCGCGAATCGGTGCGCTGGGGCGTTTTGATCCGGTGAAGGGTTTCGACGTTTTCATCGAGGCACTGGGTCTGCTGCGTGCGCGCGGCGTGCCGTTCCGGGCCGTGCTGGGCGGTAGCGGCGATGAACGCCAGCAGCTGGAAGCGCAGGCAGCGCGGCTGGGTTTGCTGGAGCAGCTGGAATTCCCCGGCTGGATCGACGCGGTGGATGAATTCCTGGCCGGTATCGATATCCTGTGCGTACCGGCGCGCTCTGATGCCTTCGGCTTAACGCCGCTACAGGCCGCGGTGGCCGGCGTGCCGATGGTCCTCTCGCAGGCCTCCGGTCACAGCGAAATTTTCCCGGATGGTGAGCAGGCGCTGTTCAGCGCTATCGGCGATGCAGCCTCCACGGCTGATCAGATACAGCGGCTTATTACGGATGTAACGCTGTCGGAGCGCTTGCGACAGACAGCACACCGGCACGTTGTTCAGCACTACGCCACCGGCGTGGTGACAGAGAAGCT
>CAZWJB010000272.1:0-2380 GCA_964634485.1 uncultured Thiohalobacter sp.
CTTACGCCACCTGAACCGGAATTGAATTTCGCTGGCGTACAATATGATTGTCCGCGTCAAGGTAGACCAGCGTGGGGTGAAACGCGGCAGCTTCCTGCTCGCTCAATACCGCGTAGGTGCAGATAATGATCCTGTCACCCGGATTGGCCTTGTGTGCTGCGGCGCCATTGATCGAGATAATACCCGAGTCCCGCTCGGCCTGAATCGCGTAGGTGGTGAAGCGCTCGCCGTTGGCAAGGTTGTAGATCTGGATCTGTTCGTAGGCATGGATACCGGCAGCATCCATCAACGCACGATCAATCGCGCACGAGCCTTCGTACTCGAGCTCGGCGTGAGTTACATGTGCGTGGTGCAATTTGGATTTCAGCAGTGTTATCTGCATCAGCTTCCAGTCCTGGCGATATTCGTCGGGGCTATTATCCCAAGATCGGCAATCCTCTGCAAACCTTGGAATTTCCGGGATTTTAGCACTTTAGAGAGCCACATTGTCTATCAGGCGCGCCTTGCCGAGACGCGCCGCCGCCAGCACCCGCGCCGGCAGCTCGCCTTTCTCGATCAGCTGCAGCGTCTCTGCATGGCAAATACTGACGTATTCCGGGCTGAATCCCGCCGCCTCGAGCTTCGCCAACGCCTGCAGTTCCAGCGCCCTGCAGGACTGTTGCCGCGCCCGCGCCTGCCCTGCGACCTCACACAGGGTCTGGTATAAAACCGGTGCCAGTTTGCGCTGGTCAGCGCTCAGGTAGCGGTTGCGCGAGCTCATCGCCAGACCGTCGGCTTCGCGTACCGTCGGCACGCCGTCGATCTCAATCGGCCAGCACAGATCCTGCACCATGCGCCGGATGACTGCCAGCTGCTGGTAATCCTTCTCGCCGAACACCGCGATATCCGGTTGCACCAGGTTAAACAGGCGCGCCACCACCGTGGCCACGCCACTGAAATGTCCGGGCCGGAAATCATCACACAGCCCGCGACTGACCTGCGGCACATCAATTCGTGTCGTCTGCTCTGCCCCTCCCGGGTACAGGGTCTCGACCGAAGGTGCAAAAAGCAGTTCCGCACCTTCGCGCTGTAACTTTTCCTCATCACTTTCCAGGGTGCGCGGATAGGCGTCGAAATCTTCACCGGGACCGAACTGGGCAGGGTTAACGAAGATACTGACGACCACATGCGGCGCACGGCTCTGAGCGTGCCGCACCAGCGCCAGGTGACCTTCATGCAGATCACCCATGGTCGGCACAAAGGCAACCCGTTCGCCGGCCAGGCGCCAGTCATTGATGGCTTTACGAATATCCCCAACCGAAGCCAGCGTGCGCATCAGCTGAAGCTGTGTTGTGGTGCCGGAAACCGTCCTGCCTTGACCGCCTCGACATAGGCCCGCAGTGCAGCCGGGATATCAACTGCGTCCGCCAGGAAGTTGTGCGAGAACGCGGGGCGTTTACCGGGTGTTATTCCCAGCAGGTCATAGAGCACCAGCACCTGCCCGTCACAACCCGGACCTGCACCGATGCCAATGGTTGGAATCCGCAGGCTTTCGCTTACCTGCCGGGCAAGCGCTGTGGGAATGCACTCCAGTACCAGCGCCGATGCACCCACTTCCTGTAGCAGCAGCGCGTCATCCCGCAGGCATTGCGCGGGTTCAGCCTCACGTCCCTGCACACGATAGCCGCCGAGCTGGTGAACCGATTGCGGCGTCAGTCCCAGGTGCGCACACACCGGGATACCCTGAGCAGTAAGGGCAGCAACGATACCGGAAACCTGTTCACCACCTTCCAGCTTTACCATCTGTGCGCCACCTTCGCGCATCAGACGTGCGGCATTGTCCAGCGCCTGATCGACGCGGCTGTAACTCATAAAGGGCATATCGACAATGCGTAACGCGCTGCGCCCCGCCCGTGCGACACAGGATGAGTGATAGACCATATCATCCATGGTTACCGGCAAGGTTGAATCGTGCCCCTGCAACACCATGCCCAGCGAATCGCCGACCAGCACCACCTCAACACCTGCATCTTCCAGGAGACTGGTGAAGCTGGCGTCATAACTGGTCACACAGCTGATCTTTTCACCGCGCTCTTTCAGCCGTAGCAATGTTGCGTTGGTGACGGGTTTATTCTCAGCCATAATTCTCCCCGGGCATGGTGATACGCAATGCCTCCGGCATCGGGTTGAAAAAATGACGTCCGCTTTTCACCAGTGCCAGCTGCTCCAGCAACGCCTGGTAATCGGATTCACTGTCCACGGGGTTGATTCCTTCTGCATTCACAATCAGTAATGGCGCTTCGTCATAAAAATGGAAAAACCGCGCATAGGCTTCACACATGGACTTGAGATAATCGCCTTCGATGCTACGCTCATAGCTGATGCCGCGCTTGCCTATGCG
>CAZWJB010000273.1:0-2368 GCA_964634485.1 uncultured Thiohalobacter sp.
TTGGGCGCCGTCTTGGACAACACATCCAGCAATTGCTGGACCTCTTCATGACCGATCAACTCATTGGCATGACCCTGCAGCAGTTCACTGAGATGCGTGGCAACCACGGTGCTGGCATCGACCACGGTATAGCCCAGAGTCTGGGCATTATCGCGTTCGGAAGTCGGTATCCAGACCGCCTCCAGACCAAACGCCGGATCGCGGGCCTCTATGCCCTGCACGGTACCGAATACACGTCCGGGATTGATCGCCAGGTCACGATCGGGATAGATTTCGGATTCCCCCACCGGCACACCCATCAGCAGGATGCGGTAGGCATTGGGCGCCAGCTCCAGGTTGTCACGGATATGCACCGGCTGCACCAGGAAGCCCAGTTCCTGCGACAGCTTTTTACGTACACCCTTGATGCGATCCATCATCTGGCCACCCTGGGCACGATCCACCAGCGGGATCAAACGGTATCCGACCTCCAGTCCGATTATGTCCACCGGGCCGACATCATCCCAACTGAGATCCTTTGCCTCCTGAGGCGTTGCATCGACCTCGGCAGGCTGTTCCGCCGGCAGCAGTTGCTGCTGCTGACGTTTCCACGAGAACCAGGCGCCGGTACCAGCGGCAGCGGCCAACGTCAGGAAGGCGAAATTAGGCATACCCGGGATAAGACCCATGAAACCGATAATGCCTCCTGAAATTGCCAGTACCATTGGATTACCGAACAGTTGATCGATGATCTGTTCACCCATCTTCTGTTTACTGGAAACACGGGTAACGATAATGGCAGTCGCCGACGACAGTACCAGCGACGGGATCTGCGCCACCAGACCGTCACCAATGGTCAGCAACGTGTAGTTGTGCATGGCATCCGCGAGCGGCAGGTCAAACTGCAGGGTACCGATGGCCAGACCACCGATGATATTAATGAACAGAATCAGGATGCCGGCGATCGCATCACCGCGGACAAATTTGCTGGCGCCATCCATTGCACCGTAGAAGTCCGCCTCCTGACCGATCTCCTCACGCCTGGTACGCGCCTCATCCTGGGTAATCAGCCCCGAATTGAGATCGGCATCGACCGCCATCTGCTTGCCGGGCATCGCATCCAGGGTGAAGCGTGCACTGACTTCTGCGACACGTCCGGCACCCTTGGTGACCACGACAAAGTTGATAATGACCAGGATGGCAAACACCACCAGACCCACGGCGTAATTCCCGCCCACCACAAATTCACCGAAGGACTCGATAACCTTGCCGGCCGATGCCGTACCGGTATGCCCATTGAGTAACACAACACGTGTGGAGGCAACGTTCAGCGCCAGACGCAGCAGGGTTGTGATAAGCAGAACGGTAGGAAAGATGCCGAAGTCCAGCGGCCGTATGGCGTAGACAGTAACCATCAGTATGGCCAGCGAAAGGGTGATATTGAAGGTGAAAAAGACGTCCAGCATGATAGGCGGCATGGGGATGATCACCATTGCCAGCATCATCACCAGCAGAACCGGTGCGCCCAGCCCGTTGCGGCTCATCTCGCGGAAACTCAGGGTTGCTGCTTCAGTTGCCATACATCTGTACCTTAGTGAATTTGTTTATCGTTCGATTCGGAATGCGGGCCGCTATTACTGTCAGGTCCCTGGGAGAATTCGTCCGGCACATCCACCTCATCCGGCCGTACCGGGGTCGGCCCGCCAGCTACACTGGCCTTCAGCTGGAAGATGTAGGCGAGTATCTGCGCCACAGCCAGGTACAGCCCGGCCGGGACCTGCTGTTCGATTTCGGTGCTGTAATACAGGGCGCGCGCCAACGGCGGCGCCTCAAAAAGCGGGACATTATTGGCTGTTGCGACAGCACGAATCTGGCCAGCGACCAGCTCTACACCCTTGGCCACCACCACCGGCGCCGCCATCCTGTCGGCTTCATAACGCAGTGCGACGGCAAAATGGGTCGGGTTGGTGATAACAACATCGGCCTTGGGTATTTCCTGCATCATGCGTCGCTGCGCAACTTCACGCTGCATGGCGCGTATCCTGGCTTTGACTTCCGGCTTTCCTTCCGTGTTCTTGGCTTCGTCCTTGACTTCCTGACGGGTCATTTTCAGGTTTTTGGAGTGGTCCCATAACTGGAACGGGATGTCGATCGCTGCAATCAGCAACAGGGACGCGCTCAGCACCACGAACGACACGCTCAGTATGCTTCCTGTGTGCGCCAGCGCGGAAACTACCGGCTCCCGCCCCAGGCCCATAAGCTCCGGCAAATAGTGCCACAACAAACCGGCACCAACAGACCCGATCAGCAGGAACTTACCCAGTGCCTTGACCAGTTCAACCAGCCCGCGCACTGCGAAGATCCGTTTCAGGCCTTTCAACGGGTTAAG